>SLGC01000363.1 GCA_007123885.1 Bacteroidales bacterium
AAGAAAAAGAAAAAGAAAAAGAAAAAGAAAAAGAAAAAGAGATGTTACTAAATTTTCAAAACCGTGGTATAGGCGACTTGCAAACTACCATTATCATAATAATGGTACTCGTGATATTATGGGTAGTACTAAGACAAACGGGGAGGAAAAGGAAAAAGCGCGGATTCAGAAGCACCAGCCTTTCCAACCTGAGACAGCGCTTCATCCAGGGAGATATAAGCGAAGAGGAATATCAAAAGCAGAAGAGAGATCTTGAGAATAAGTAAGAGTTACAGTGCTAGAAGCCCCCGAATGAAAGGTGGAATCCAAATGTGCCTGTTGTCCTGTCAGCCCTTCGCTGGAACGGAAGAGCAAAATATGGTTCCACGATGATGGCGCCAAAAAGGTTGACCCTAAGTGCCACTCCAGTGCTGAAAACAGGAATATGTCTTTCCTCTATCATTGAAGGATTCCATTCCAGTAGAATATCGTCAAAATCATCCCATGCCAGTCCACCGTCAGCAAAAAGAATAAAATCGCTGAAAAACATCCTTGAAGAGATAATAGCCAGCTGTTCGGGACCGGTAAAGGGAAGGCGCAGTTCTACGTTTGCCACTGCTATTTTACTGCCGACAAGGTTGTTGATGTTGATGAATTGATCGCCGTTTTGCTCAGGGCGGGTGATCGCCCTGATGTTGTATCCCCTTACAAAAAAAGGATTTCCTACATAAACCGGCTGTAATCTTCCGGCATCCGGTCCGTACCTCCCATAGTGCATGAGCCTGAATCCCATTGAAAAGGGATGGGTAAAATAATATTGCCTGTAGTCGGCCGTCAACCCCCAGAAAGAAAATTCACCGAATGTCCTGTCAACCTGAAACCTGTACCGGTACCCGTCAAGGGGTGAGGTGAAACCAAACCTGGAACGATCACCTACATATGCGGCATATGTCCTGAAAAGGTAAAATCCATCAGGTGAATCGGCCCGGGCTCTTTCCCGGTCTATAAGTCTGTTTCCAACAAAATAATTGTTAATGCTGTCAACCCTGAAGCTGTATCTGTTTGCACTTAATCCTCCCTCAAGCCGCAGGTATCTTGAAAAGGGATACCTGCCAAACATGCCGAGTTCATTTTCAAAGATCCTCTGCTCCATTATTATTAGATTTTGAACCGGGGTACCGTCCACTTCATCGGTGGTCATTGTTGCACCGGCCGACCGGTATGGAAAATGGGATATGAAGCCTCCCCAATGCAGTCGCCTTGCCTGATTTATGTATACTGCCTGTCCGGCAGCGTCAATCAACCTGCCCTGTACCTGGAGAGCTGTGGATAAAATGTTCTCCCTTAAAAGATCGCTGAACATAAAGCTGACACCACCTCCCATCCCGGTGCCGAATTGTCCTACACCGACACCTATGCCGGCGCTTCCGATGAATTCCAGGCCGAAACGTGGATCATAGTCTGTAATACTGAACCTTTCAGGATCGGTCAGCGGATATCTTTCGAGTTCCTCCTCAACTATTACAACAGGAGGTTCCTCCAGGGGAGGAAGCATTGCTGCAGCAAGGTTAACATCGGCTTCTCCCACAACGGGGCCATCAAGATCGCCGATATTGAGTCTGTAGATCTCGTAACGGGTATTGTCGTATAGAATATATACAAGATCCTGGCTTTCTCTTGCTATATCGAAAGCAGGTGACAATTCGGTAATCCCGCTTACACCGGTCTGAAGATTTGTTACCCTGGTAACCTCTCCCCCGGTAATGTCATAACGGTAGATATCCCTGAACCCTTCGGCATTTGACACAAAGAAAATTGAATTCCCGTCAGGAGAATATTTTGGATTGAAAATATCACCCCCGGGCAGTATATCGATCACATTTATCTCACCTGTGTTAATATCATATTCAGCCAGACGGTAATTCCCGAACCTGAGTATATCGAAATCGGTATTACCTTCCCGGTCGGTTATAAAAGCAATTCTTGAACCGTCGGGCGACCATGAAGGCTGAAGCGCTGCGAACCTGTCGTCAGTCAGCTGCTCAACCTCTCCGGTTTCCAGGTTGTAGACATATATGTCGCTTTTGCCTTCCATCAGTCCCGAGACAGCTATCAGGTCGCCCTGGGGCGACCAGACGGGATTTAAAAAAGCATTTACACCGGGAATAGTCCGTGTTCTTGTTCTTTCCCTGGCCAGATCTGCAACAAGCAGCCTGTTCTGTCCCTGGCTGAATACGGAAAGTGCGAAACGGTTACCGTCAGGGCTCCATGTTCCAGCAGATTCAAGATAATTATATTCATCAATATGCCCCTCCCGGAGGATATTCGAGATTTGCCTGGTTATTCGTCCCCGCTGTACATCTGCCAGAAAAAAATCTATCGAAATTACGTTCCTGTCTGATATGAATACAATATTTTCGCCTGTGGGACAGATAGCAGGGGCTATATTCATCTCACCTGCATTATCGCTGTAAAACAATCTTTCTCCTGCCGAAGAATCCCTGCCTGCAATAAGCGGCTCAAACGCCTGCCTCAACTCATTGGCCCACAGAACGGATAGGGAATCAGTAGAATATCCCGTCAACGTATCGACAGCCCGCTGGAGGCCCATTTGCGCCGTGGCAAGATAGAGGGGGAGGACCATCCCGTCGCCGTAATGACCTGCATAAAAAGCCCAGAATGCATGACCCCAGCGATAGGGAAAATAAAGGTCGGGGCGGGTAGTCATATCCCTCAGGGTAGGGATGTTGTCATGTTTCACTGCATCTCGCATCCACAATGCAGTATGGGGATCCTGCCGGCCTATGGAAAGGTACTCCGATTGTCCCTCCGTCAGCCATAGCGGGACATTCTGCATTGCCCTCTGCCCAAGCCCCCGGTCACCATTGCCCAGTAATATCCTGAAATGATGGACGTGAGTCAATTCATGTCCGAGAACATGATTGGTCTGCTGCCGGGAGGGGGCAAGCGGCATTATTACCCGTTTCATCAACCCTTCGGTAACACCACCCACACCAACACCGACTATATCCTGGAGTACCGTAGTCTGCTGGAAATCTGCGTGATTATTATAAAGGATTATGGGTATCCTGGTTTCAATCGTATCCAGGAATATAGGCAGATGTCGTTCGTACCACCTTTCAGTTAACTGGGCAAATTTCCTGATCTCCTCTTCATCTTCCAGGTAGTGATGAATATCGAAATGGGGTGTCTGGAATACCCTGAAATTGAAGTTTTCATATACAACTTTATTCCTTCCGAATTGCTGTGCATTTCCGGCATAAAATAAAGCAGAACTCAGGATCATGATAAAAATAACTCTTAAATTCTTCATGGCCTTATAATTTTTGTTTTATTAAATTCAGGTGATCTGAAATTCGCCGGCCTGGCCGATATGGACTGCGATAACTTCGCTTTTCCGATAACATGTTCTGTCGAACCCTGGGATAATAAAATATCATGGTGCCAGGTCTTTGGAAATAATTACACTCATTATAAAACAGATGCTAAAATTATACCACCCCATGCGCTGCAAAGTTTATAAAGGCTGTGGAAACTTATTGTGCCTGCCTGCCGGCTGTCAATCAGGATTTTTAATCCAAAGGAAACTTAAGTATTTAAATTAACGGGTGTTGGGGAATAAATACCCAATGTGAGAAGATTCAGAGAAAAGTCGCTGACTGAATGAGTGGCATTATTCTCTAAAACGGTGTGCTGACTTCCTTGTGTTCCTTGTCATTTAAGGCTTTCGGCGGGGTTCTTTAAGATACATATCTATTTTGTTTCCCGTATGCCTGTTTTTTTGTATTTTGCATAAAAAAACAGACATGCTAAAAGGAATATCTCCCCTTATCAGCCCGGGTCTTCTAAAGATGATGGCCAGTATGGGACATGGAGATGAGCTGGTGCTTGCCGATGCCCATTTTCCAGGCGAATCTCTCAACAAGACCATTATAAGAGCTGATGGATTGCGAATTCCCGATCTGCTTGAGGCAATCCTTCCATTGTTTGAACTTGATTCCTATATAGCGCATCCCATTGTGATGATGGCAGCCGTAGCCGATGACAAACTGGATCCTGAAGTGGAAAAAACATACCTGGAGAAAATTCATATGACAAATCCCGGAGTTCAGCCGGTAATCAGGATCAACCGCTATGATTTTTATGACCGTGCCTCAAAAGCATTTGCCGTGGTCATGACGGGTGAAACTGTCAAATATGGCAACATTTTGCTTGTAAAAGGTGTGACTCCAGTCTAACCTGTTGATATCCTGCCTGTATTGTTGATAATTTTCCTCAAGAACTCTATGCGCGTAACAGGGAAATTTTATAAATTACATGGAAAATTAAAATCTTCTGCCGTGAAGGGAAAACTTCCATGTCAGTCCGAGTTGGATCTGTTTGAACCTCATCTCCGGCAGGTTGTGGATCAACACCATCCGCTGGTGATACTTGCCGGTATCTTTCCGTGGGAAATACTTGAAAAAGAATACTCTATACTTTATTCAAAGAAAGGAGCGCCTGCCAAACCTGTTCGCCTGATGGCCGGACTGCTGATTTTGAAGGAAATATTTTCAGCCAGCGATAAGGGAATAATGGTTGAATGGTCAAAAGATCCCTTTTTTCAATATTTCTGTGGGAGTAGTGTTTTTTCAGTCAAATTGCCCTGCGCTCCTTATGATATGACCCGTTTCCGGAAACGTATTGGTATGGAAAGATTAGCTGGTTTGAAGAAAACATCGTCTGTTTATTTGAAAAAATCCGGAATCCACAGGTTAAAAACAGAAGGCAAGCCTGGAAATGAAAATTTTTCCTATTATGTTTCGTCCGGCATGCATCAAATAATTATAAAAAGGCTGAGAGATCTGGCGGAGAAATTTTATGGCAAATCACAATTTCATGCCGGCACTTTCAACCGGCATGACTAACATTTGCAAATACCATTTCGAATCCTATGTCCTTCTCATCATCCTGTTTTTCTATCAGTGCATATTTTTAAATATTTAGATATTTTTTTATTTTTACCGGGTTAGTATAAAAACCGGTAAAAAAGAATCTATTTCCTGATATCAACATGTTTATTCTGGATACTATCTATACAAAGGACACTGTCGCATTTGCCTGTTTTTGCAAAAACGGGATATTAATTCATGTGAGATAAGGTCAGAACAGGTTATGGTAATATCCATCAGATCAAATAATTAAAATAAATATTTTCACTGATGAACAAACTGAATAAGGACAGCTGTATTTCAATTCTTGGTGCAGGAAATATTGGAATGTCAATAGCCAGGGGATTGCTGGGCTCTCAACGTTTCCAACCGGAAAATATCTGCCTAACCCGAAGACGCATAAAACTGCTTTCACGGATGCAGGAGACCGGTGTAAGGATTGAAAAAGAAAATCAAAAGGCTGTGGAAGCCTCCGAAATAATAATAATAGCTGTAGAACCTCAGCAAGCAGACGGATTGCTCAGGGAGATCAAACCGGTTTTGCAGCCTGACAGGCATATATTGATCTCAGTTGTAACAGGCGTAAAAATTGATCAGATCAAGCAAATTGCCGGGGAAAAAATCAAGGTTATAAGAGCTATGCCAAACATTGCCATATCGGTTGGTGAATCAATGACCTGTTTGACCGCCAATGGTGCCGGTGAAGATTCACTTGAGGTAGCCACCGGATTGTTTGATCTGCTGGGAAGAACCCTGATTATCAATGAGGATGAAATGATTGCTGCGACTGCCATCGGAGCATGCGGCGTAGCTTTTTTTCTCAGGGCCATCAGGGCTGCATCCCAGGGTGGTATTGAAATCGGGTTGCAATCTGAACATGCACTGACAATTGCTACACAGGCTGCTAAAGGTGCAGCATCCCTGCTTTTATCAGCCGGCAGCCATCCGGAACAGGAAATTGATAAAGTGACAACCCCTAAAGGATGCACTATAGCCGGCCTTAACCTCATGGAATACGAAGGATTCAGTTCTGCTATGATAAAAGGGATATCATTATCGGCAGAAAAAGCTGCTGTTTTGTACACTGGAAGAAAAACGGGATAAATATTCAATTTGAGGATCTGCAGTGTCGGAAAT
Organism: Bacteroidales bacterium; assembly: GCA_007123885.1. Classification (GTDB taxonomy): domain Bacteria; phylum Bacteroidota; class Bacteroidia; order Bacteroidales; family PUMT01; genus PXAP01. The sequence goes on from SLGC01000363.1 coordinate 6,069, forward strand.
TAAAAATTCTTAAATATTTAAAAGGTGCATCTGCGATTTTCAAGATGGTATAAATTTTGCCTATCTATTTTATGAAAAAAAATTTAAAAAATAGAAAAGGTGGATCTTTTGTTTGACATATTTAAAATTGATCATAATAAAATAAAACCACGGCAGGGAAGGATCCTTATTTCCGATCCATTTCTGAATGATGCATATTTTAAACGTTCTATAGTGTTTTTGACTGAACATAGTCAAAACGGATCGGTTGGCTTCGTATTGAATAAACCCGTAGAGGTTGATGTCAGCGAAATTCTTGCTGACTTTCCATTGTTTGACGGAACAATATCAATTGGCGGACCAGTTGGTACCGATGCTGTCCATTATATTCACAGTGTTGGAAGCCTGATACCCGGAAGTATCGAAATAACCAAAAATATTTGGTGGGGGGGAGATTTTGAAGCTGTAAAGCAGTTGTTAAAAGAAGGTACACTGGACAGCGGGAATATAAGGTTTTTTGTCGGCTACTCAGGCTGGCAGCCAAAACAGTTGGAAAGGGAAATATCAGAAAATTCCTGGGTTGTAAGTGAGCTTACCGGCCGGCAAATAATGGAAGTACGAAACAGGGAATCCTGGCAGGCAGTTCTGTATTCGCTTGGTGGAAAGTTTAAATTA
>SLGC01000361.1 GCA_007123885.1 Bacteroidales bacterium
AGAAGGTTCAGTCGGGAAGAGATCTGGGAGAAAGAATGAAAAACGCATTTCGCACAATGCTAAATAAAGGGTTTAAAAAGGTTGTAATAATCGGGAGTGACTGCCCCGAAATTAGTCCGGCTTTAATTGACAATGCTTTCGGGATGCTGGATTATACCGATGTTGTAATCGGTCCTGCCACCGATGGCGGTTATTATTTACTGGGACTAAAACAGATGCACGATGCACTGTTTGAAAAAAAATCATGGAGCACCTCACTCCTGCTTAATGAAACGATCGCAGAACTAAAAACAGGGAGTATCCCCTATTCACTCCTGCCTGAACTCTCGGATGTGGATGAGGAGAAAGACCTGAAACGGCAGAGCCCTCTGTCGCCATTACCGGGTTTACTCTGAATTAGCTATTACGCTTTCGCGGAAATTAACGGAACCGGGTTTGGCGTCGGATTTCTGACCCACATCATAATGGATTGCGAGCATCAGCACTTCCTGTAGCAAATTGAATACATAGCAGTTGTCCCCTAAGATCAAGTTTTTTTAATTTTCTGCAGTTAAATGCTCAATCATCGCAAAATGTAAATGGCCTGAAAAAGTAAGTTTTTTTAATCACCTCTGTAACTAAAATGTGGTTTGTGCGTCTTTTATATAACAGAGTATCAGTCGTTATGGAAAGACCCATAAGACCCATAAGACCAATGACTTAATTCAGGAAACCCCATGAGCTGACGCACATAAAAAGACATGTACAAAGCATCGGGGTTTGACCTGCGGTCGATCTCACATGCGAAAGCAGTTCTTGTTGTAAAAACCTGATGTGACAGACTTCGTCGATTTCACATGTAAGAATAGTTCTTTTTGTGATAATAATCGGATGTGAAATTCATTGATTGAAAAGCAAAATATCCGAATCATAAATTCGTAACAATTGATAACTACACTATGCAAATGAAAATTATTTTTCTTGTCTTTATTTATCTTTTCTGTTTAGTTATCAGCGTGAACAGCCAGGAAAAAGCAAAAAGGTATTACGAAGCATACAAAGTTGATAATCCGCCAACAATAGATGGTAAACTCAGTGATGATGCCTGGAACGTAAACAAATGGGAGGGCAACTTTGTACAGCATGAACCATACGAGGATCGTCCGCCTTCCCAACCCACTGAATACAAGATTTGCTTTGACGATGTTAACCTGTACATCGCCATAAAAGCTTATGACTCTTCTCCTGATAGTATAATAAACAGGATGAGCCGGAGGGATGATGCAGACGGCGATATGGTGTTTGTAGCATTCGACAGTTATCATGACCTGCGGACCGCATTTATATTCGGCGTCAGTTCGGCTGGTGCAAGAGCTGACTTTATCCTGTCAAACAACGGGCAAAATGAGGATCATACCTGGGATCCTATCTGGCAGGTAAAAACAAGCATGCATAACTGGGGCTGGGCAGCTGAGATGAAAATACCATTTACCCAGCTAAGGTTCGAAAGAAATTCAGACGAGGTATGGGGCCTGATAGTGGGACGGCACATTTTCAGGCATAATGAGATGAGCTTCTGGCCTGCCATACCGCGCAATGCCCCCGGTGTTGTTCATCTTGCAGGTGAACTGGGAGGACTTGCGGAGGTGGAGCCAAGAAAACAATTTGATATTATGCCCTATGGGGTGTCCTCATATAATAGTTACGAACAACAGGCAGGCAATCCATTCAGGACAGGAAGGGATCCTGGATATAGAGTGGGACTGGATTCAAAGATAGGGGTGACAAATAACCTTACTCTTGATTTGACACTACTTCCCGACTTCGGACAGGTTGAAGCCGATCCTTCGGAAGTTAATCTTACCGCTTTTGAAACCTTTTACAGGGAAAAAAGACCATTCTTTATTGAAGGAAGCAGCATTACGAGCTTTAATGTCGGACTGGGTGATGGATCCGTAGGAAACGATAACCTCTTTTATTCAAGACGCATCGGACGAAGGCCGCATGTATACCCTTCACTTGAAGACGGAGAATATGCTGATGTGCCGACCTTTACCAACATACTGGGGGCAGCTAAGCTGACAGGGAAAACAAAAAATGGAATCTCTGTAGGCCTGATTGAAAGCGTTACCGCGGAAGTGAGAGCCGATATTTACAATGCAGGACAAAGATCAACAGACGTTGTTGAACCACTTACCAGCTACTCACTGGCAAGAGTCCAGAAAGATTTTAACAAAGGAAATGCGATACTGGGAGGCATGGTAACTAATACCATGAGACGCCTTGATGACACAGACATAAACTTCCTTCATAGAAATGCCATTACAGCAGGTGTTGATTATACCCAATACTTTAAGGAAAGGAATTATCTGCTTGGAACAAGTCTCTATATGAGTCATGTGGAGGGATCTGCAGAAGCTATAACAAGAACGCAAATGTCCTCTGCAAGATATTTTCAACGCCCCGATGCGGCTCATGTTGAACTGGATGAAACACGAACTAGTCTATCGGGATTCGGAGGCAAGCTGCAGGCAGGAAAGGTCGGTGGGAACTGGAATTTTCTCCTCATGTCCAACTGGAAAAGTCCCGGCCTGGAGATCAACGACATGGGTTTTATGGGGCAGGCGGACTGGTTTATAAATGTTTTGTGGACAGGTTATAACTTCACTGAACCATTCAGTATTTTCAGGAGCCTGCGTCTTAATCATGATGTATATACTATTAGCGATTTTGGCGGTAATCTCCTGAATGCCGGTTATGAATGGAATGTCAACGCCAACCTGAAAAATTTCTGGAATGCAGGCATGGGTGGAGGGTATGAATTTCTTAATATCTCAAACACTATGTTAAGAGGCGGTCCGTCGATGCACCTCCCGTCAGGGTGGCGGCTGTGGTCAAGGGTTTCATCCGATTCAAGGAAAAAATTATCAGGATCAATACTTGGTAATGTAAACGGGAAGGCTGAAGATGTTTCAAGGTCATATTCACTGGGTGCAAGTCTCACCATCAGGCCGGCAAATACCCTCCGGATATCAATCAGTCCGGATTATTCAATTCGATCCGATGAATTTCAGTATGTTGCACAACGTAATCATAATGACCAGGAAAGATACCTGTTTGGGAAAATTGACCAGAAAGTACTCAGTATGTCTCTCAGGATAAATTATACAATAATACCTGATCTGACAATACAATACTGGGGGCAGCCATTTACTGCCACAGGAAAATACAGCAGTTTTAAAATGATCACTGATCCCAAAGCCGCAAAATTATCAGACAGGTACTATGAATATACCCCAGAGCAGTTAAAAAAAGAAGATGGTTATTATAGTGTAGATGAAAACAGAGATGGCAGCTATGATTATAATTTTGGTATACCGGATTTCAGCATCAGTGAATGGTTATCGAACCTGGTAATAAGGTGGGAATTTATGCCGGGATCAACGGCTTACCTGGTCTGGTCGCAGTCAAGAGACTACTTCAGGCCCAATGGTGAATTTGAAACCTGGAATAACCTGAATGAGCTGTTTACCAACAAAAAAGCCAATGATGTATTCCTGCTTAAAATTTCCTATCGCTTTGGACTAAGATAATTTTAGTTAAACTTTGAAACCGCAAAACATCAAATTATTAGTATCAAAGCAGCAATCTCATATTTCCCCACCTCCATCTTTGAGCTGCCATCCCCCTCAGGGAACACTATACGTACCTTGGTATCTTCATCCATTCACCTCCTTTTAACGCCGACTTGTGGGCGATAAGTCCGGGAACTGTCATGTTAAGCGACATGTTAATGTCAATCCAGGGATCCCTGTCTTCCAGGATCGACAGGATGAATTCATTTGTCAGATGACCGTGTGAGCCACCATGGCCGCCGGGCCTTACCCCGGGGGGAAGGGGCGGCCTGCTGATGCCCGGAAGCTCCTTCTCAAGCCCCTGGTACGTTTCAGTGAAAGATCCCCTTTGACCACGGCATCTTCCGGTCTCAACCCCGAAGCCCGGGGTATCCCAACTGACGGCCATCCGTGCCATTCCTCCCTCGCCGGTCCGGAACATTGCTATCTCGGTACCGAAAGGGTTTTTGTAAATATTATTTTCCGCCTGAAGATGCGGCACTATGCTGGGGAGTCCAAGACAACTGACTTCAGTGAAATGACCGTTGGTAGCACCAATATAATAAGCATTTGAATGGGTCGGGTACCATTGCGGCGGCAATCCGACCCGCCAATCCTTGTATGAAGGGTATGGCTCGCCGAAATAATGATAATACTCGCCCTCGGTATAAACTAATTTCCCGAATCCCCGGGCATTGTATATTCTGTGCATGGCAAATAGATTTGCCCTGTAATTTGAAGTTTCGAACATCATGTATTTCAATCCGCTTCTTTTAACCTCCTCCACCAACCTGCCGGCATCCTCCAGTTCACCGAAAATAGCAGGCACTGCGACGGCTGCGTGCTTACCATGTCTGAGTACTTCAAGCGTGTGACGGGCATGGCTCGGGGCATCAGTGCCTATAAATATAGCTTCAATACTGTCATCTTTTACCATATCCTCCAGTGAGGCATATGTTTTTTTACACCGGGTAGCCTCTGCCAGCCTGTCGCGACGTTCAGGAATAAGATCACTGATACCGACAAGCTCAACATTTGGATGATCCTGGAAACCAAAGGTCGCCCCAAAGATCCCGACAACCCCTACACGGATCCTGCGATCGGATACAGGTTCCCATCCGTAAGAAGGGTCATGTACTTCAGGCTCTTCTTCGAAACCTTGCACTTCTTCAAAATCTGTTATCACCGGTCCTTCAGCCCTTTGCCCCCTGCACCCGAACTGTGATAAACCCAGAGCTACGGCCCCTAATCCGGCCTTTTTGAGAAAATCCCGCCTGGCGGGTAATCCCTTTGATTTTTCCTTGTTCAATTTCAATAATTTTGATTGCACTGATTAGTTCCGGAACAATAATAATTAAAAGTAACCAAAACAAAGCCTTATTAATCGACCAACGCCACAGATTTATGGTTTGATGAAAATAAAATGCATATTTTCCTTGAAGATGGCCGGGAAATAAGCATACCAATTGACTGGTTTCCATCTTTAAGAGATGCATCAAAGGAGCAAAGGGATAATTGGCGGTTTATTTGCGACGGTGAAGGTATTCATTGGGAAGATCTGGACGAGGATATATTAGTCGAAGCCTTATTATAATTGTACATTCACCTTTTTCTGCTTTAAAAATCAGGTCAAGTCGTTACTTTATTTTGTTATAAACAAACTGTTTAAGGCCTTGTACAAACCCCTTCATTTCATGAAACATTGCTTTAACTTCATCTTCCTGAAAATCAATGAATGGGTCGTAATCACTCTTCTTTCTTTTTTCAAATAATTTTAGCACAATTTTCGATTGTTCTTTGTCAAAAATGTTTTTGTTAATAAATTCTTTGTTAAACCACCCAATCAATTGATTATGCTTGGATGTTTCAAACCTATATATCAAAGCCAAAGCTGTAAGACAATAAAAAACAGAATAATACATCCTATTCACAGCCGTTGAATAGAAATCGTTTTTTATATGCGACTGTATTTCATTCTCCAATTCAGAGGATTGTTGCAGGCGGTATAATATAAGATCATTTCTTTCCGCGTCACTGATTGTCATAGATAAATGCCTTGGTTTAAAGCTTTTTTGAAAACCGGTTGAGATCCACGTAAAGTGTGCTGTAATTCATGCTCGGAAATTATCAAAATATCAAAGAGAATCCCGTAATCAATTGAATAATCATAAAATATATTGCGGATGCTATCCTTGAATTTCCAGTCAGCATCTTTATTTTTGATTATTACAATTATATCAACATCTGAATTCTCATGAGCAAAATTTTTTGCATGAGAACCGAATAGAATAACATTAACTATTTCTTCCCCAAAGCTTTCGACAAGCTCCCGCTTTAAATTCTTTAATATTTCAAGATCAGGCCTGTTCACCATGAATGATTTAAACTATTGAAAACTGTCCAAAACTTTTCTTAAAATGAAAAGTAATGTTTACAAATTTACAGAACTTTTTTGATGTGCAATTAATATATACAATTTCTTAGCCGGGTATAAAAGCCTGCTGAAATCAGGGTTTTCCGCTACTATAAATAATTCCGGCCGTATTTAAATTCAAGGAGAAATTGGGACGGCTGGGAAAGCCTGGAAAGCCGGGAGAGCCGGAAGGATCAGAAGGGCTTTATAGAGGCTTGATTGGGTCTAGACCTCTTGAGGATCCTTAGGGCCAGTAAACCCCAAAGGGTTTTATAAATGCCTGATTGGTGGTTCCTTGAGGATCCGCAGGCTAGTAAATCAAGGCTTTTGAGAGGCCTAACCAGGCCAATCACCTAAACCCGGGAAAGAAACAGATAGTACTATTTAGAAATTTATTTCTAAATTTCACGCTACTTGTGTTATAACGGAACGTGGATTATATTTGCCTGAGCAGGGAGCAAAAAAGTACTGACCGGTTAAGCGAACTGTTCCATAATCGGAGGGTTAAACCAAAATGAAGACCATTGCATTCATCGATACGGAAATTGATCAGCGGAGCCAGAAAATCGTTGATATTGGCGGTATCAGGAGTGATGGAAGCACGTTTCACTCAAATTCGATCGATGGATTTAAGCGATTCGTGAACGGAACCCGGTTCCTTTTCGGGCATAATATC
>SLGC01000007.1 GCA_007123885.1 Bacteroidales bacterium
ATAACCATTAACTGTTTCAACCCAATCATTGCGCCATGCAAGTGTGACTATCAAAGATATGATATAGAGCCTGGTGAATTTTGCGTCCGGATCTATGAAGGATCGGGGAGGTAACGAACGCAGGCATACATGGTTTAAAAAAATCGAGGTATGCAAAGGAAAAATCGGATTTAAAGCCAGGTTTATAATCCGGTTTTAGTGATTTTTTTGCACGTATTAGTTTTAATCGATTATTTTTACTCCGAATATGAAATCAATCAGATATCTACTCATTTGTTTGACAGTGGCACTGTCCATTCTGGTTATTTATGGCAGCCAAAAAGATATTACCACCCGTCCTCATTATCCGACTGATATAAAAGAAACTTCAAATAACCAGTTTTTGATATCCAATAAAGGATACAAAACTGTGGAGTTATACACCGCTAAATTTGATAAACCTTTACGTTACTGGGAATTTGAAGAGGTTCCCACAGGGATTGCCACAAGGGGTGATTATGCCTATATCACAACTTTCGGGACGGTAGGGGAGGTGCATTTCCTTAACCTGAAGACAGGAAAAATTGAAAAAAGCCTGAAAACGGGATCGGGAGCAAGATCACCACTGCTTTCGCCCGACGGGATGATACTTTATGTGCTGAATCAATTTGAAAATACTGTTACCAGGATAAATTTGAACAACCGGCGAATAGCGGCCTCTGTGGAAGTTTTGCGCGAGCCTTTCAAAGCCGTTACCGATTTGGAAGGAAGATATCTTTTTGTAAATAATTTTTTACCTGCACAGCGCGCCGATCTGGATACCGTAACCGCCAGTGTGTCGGTTATAGATCTGGATGGATTTAAAAAGGTTAAGGATATTCAATTGGCCAACGGGAGCAATGCTTTAAGTGGCATAACTTTGAGCCCGGATGGCAAATATGTTTTCGTAACACATACCCTGGCACGTTTCGGGCTGCCAACCAACCAGCTTTTGCAAGGCTGGATGAATACCAGCGCCATGAGTATAATTGATGTCGGTACCCTAGAAAAAACCGCCACCGTTTTGCTGGATGACCCGGAAAGAGGTGCAGGAGGTGTCTGGGGAATCAATACTTCTGCTGACAAAATTGTGATCACACATTCAGGAACCCATGAAATAAGTTTGATAGATTATCCTGCTTTTCTCGAGAAATACAATTCTTATACCGACAAACATTCCCTGAATTACGATTTGACTTTTATGCACGGAATACGCCGGCGAATTCCTCTGACAGGTAATGGTCCCCGGGATTTCATTATTTCGGGAGATGAAGCAATTGTTACTACCTATTTTTCCGATATTCTTAATTTCATTAACCTGGAAAACGGTAAAACCCGGTATGCAGGTTTGAATGCGAACAGGATGGAGTCAAGGATTGATATGGGGAATAGGATTTTTCACGATGCTTCCTTCTGTTTCCAGAACTGGCAGTCATGCAATAGTTGCCATCCGGGAGGGGGCCGTAACGATGGGCTAAACTGGGATTTACTGAATGATGGAGTTGGTAATCCCAAAAATACCAAAAGCCTTTTACATAGTCATGTTACACCGCCATCCATGATTTCCGGTATACGGGAAAGTGCAGAAATGGCTGTCCGGGCAGGTTTCACCCATATTCAGTTTACCCGGATTTCCGAAGAATATGCCACTTATGTCGATGAATATCTGAAATCACTTCGCCCGGTTCCAAGTCCATATCTTGTCGATGGGGAACTATCGGAAAAAGCAGAACGTGGAAAAAAGGTTTTTGACAGACTTGGCTGTGGTGCCTGCCATTCAGGACCCTATTTCACGGATCTGAAAATGTACAGGATCGGGCAGGATGTTGAATTTGATAAAGGTTGGGACACACCAACACTGATCGAAGTCTGGCGAACGGCTCCTTATCTCTTCGATGGCAGGGCTGCTTCGATGATGGATGTCTATACTGTACACAGGCACGGTATCGAGAAAAAATTGTCTGAAAAAGAGATAGAAGAGTTAGTTGAATATGTAAATTCTTTATAAAGCATGCAGCAAGTAAATACGAGTTATTTAAAGGGCCAGGGAATAACAGTTGAGGAACAAATAGCAAATATCTTCTCTGTTTATAAACAAAAAGGGTTAACTATCAGATTGGTATTTTTCGGTAATCCTTCAAATAATGAAGAGTACCAGGCACATCTGAAATTAATAGCCCGGACAGTGCATCAAAATTTTGGAGATGAATCGCCGGTTTTCAGCTATGCTGCACAACCATCGCCTGAAGGAAACCATTTATTTGTGGAGGTTGTTGAAATAATTCCTGAGACAGGCACGCAGGTTTATTATAAACGAAGTAAAGATCAGCCATATATTGTTATAGAATCATCCAAAACAAAAAAGTTGTTTTTAGGTGGAGTGAAAGCGGACTCTTTAGAGTTAAGCATCAGTAAACAGTCTGACGCGATATTTTCCAAACTGGAAGAAATTTTTAGTTTGGAAAAAATACCCATTTTTTCAATTATCCGTCAATGGAACTACATTGAGCAAATAGTCAATAAAGCCGATGGACGCCAAAATTATCAGGAATTTAACGATTCAAGGACCCGATTTTATAATAAAACAACCTGGGAAAATGGCTTTCCGGCTGCAACCGGGGTCGGAACCAGTTGTGGAGGAGTGACGATTGATCTGGAAGCTTTACATTCAGATGACCCTGACATTAAAATAGTTGCACTGAACAATAGTTTGCAGGTACCGGCTCATGCTTATTCACCACGTGTTCTTATCGGAGAAGAAGATGAAGAAACCGGTCAAAAAACGACCCCTAAGTTCGAAAGAGCGAAGCTGGTTCATTATGGGAAAAAAGGTATTATCCATATTTCAGGCACGGCAGCTATCAGAGGTGAAATTAGTCTTGAAAATGTTGGTATAGAAGAACAAACAATAATTACACTGGAAAATATTGAACATCTCATATCAAATGGAACATTGGTGGCCGCCGGTATTGAAAATGTTGCCGGTACCAGGCTTTGTTCCTTCCGGGTATATTTGAAAGAAGGGCATTTTTTTGAGTCTGCTAAAAAAACTGTTGAAGAAAGATATGCGGGGTTGCCTGCGGTATATCTGATAGGTGATGTTTGCCGCGAGGAACTTCTGGTTGAAATTGAAGGGGTCGCTTCTATTGATTTTTAAACGCTAAGGTTGCAGTATGTCTTTCAATCGCTGATTATGAAAACGTTAAGTATTGATCATAAGCTTGATAACTATAATTTATTCGGAGAAAACCGCATCAGGCTTCGGCATACAAAATAACATTAACAAACCATGCAGGTTCCATAAATACAGGACAGCGAATACAAATTATTATTTAATCTAAATATTTACTGATGAAACCTATTAAAAATTTATTTATTCTGATGCTTGGAGTCGCTTTTTTGACTTGCACAGTTAATTGTAAAAATCAAGACACTATGAAATCAAACGATCCCTACACGCAGAAGTATACCAATGCCGATTTCTATAAAAACGGGGAATTGGACCCGGAAATCGCATTGAATGCATATCTTGATATGTTAGAGCATTATGGTGTTCCCTACTCCGATTTTTTAAAGGAAAACTTATGGATCACTGACTTCAATTTAGGTGACTTTGAAAATGTGGGTATGGCCGGCATTTTCTGGGTAAACGACCCTGACCATAAATACCTTGGTCACGAAATATACTTATTGCCAGGGCAAATGATCGTGGAACACTACCACGTTGCTTCTGAATACCCTGCCAAATTCGAAAGCTGGCAGGTAAGACATGGCTGGGCCTACAATTATTCAATAGGTGATCCGACCCCAAATCCTCCGAAGCTTCCTGAAAGCCAGAAAGGGCATATCACCGTCTCGCATTTCCAAAAACAATTTGTTGATGAGGTGATACATCTTGCCGAACCGGAGTCGCCCCATTTTCTGCTTGCCGGTCCCGGAGGCGCTATTATCACCGAATATGCAAATTATCACGACGGAGACGGATTGCGTTTTACCAATCCGAATGTAGAATTTATAGATGTGTTGTCCAGATCAGAATAATTTGTTCACCGGGCAAGCACCCGGGGCTGAATCATAATTATTTTATCATTTAAAATTAAAAACAATGAGAAAAATCAATCACTTCGGAGTTCCCACCCTCGAAAAGCAAGCGAATGAAAATTATGTTGAGGGGATGAAAGTCCACCTGACTGACTATTCGGTAAGTGAAAACAAAATTGAATTCCTTCGGTTTGAAGAGGGTTCCTGGCTGCCTGAAATTATTCAGAAAGTCCCTCACATTGCCTATGAAGTACCCGATATGGATGCTGCACTCGAGGGCGCTGAAGTTATCGTTGAGCCTTTGCGCGCCGGGGATAACCTGACGATTGCTTTCATTAAGGAAGAGGGCATTCCTGTTGAGCTAATGTGTTTTGATAAGTAATAATTTAAATGATAAAACAATGAGCAATAAATTAATGATGAAGTTCATCAATAAACCTGAAAATATTACCAGTGAACTATTAGATGGCTATGTAAAGGCTTATAGTGATAAAGTTGCCTTAGCCAGTGAAAACATCGTGGTAAGGGCCAAACCAAAAGATCAATCCAAAGTGGCAATTGTAACCCTGGGCGGCTCAGGTCACGAGCCGGCATTAAGCGGATTTGTGGGTGAGGGTATGCTGGACTGCTCTGTCGTCGGAGACATATTTGCTGCACCCGGAGCGCAACGCCTCTTTCAGGCATTGCAACTTTTCAAGCGGGATGCCGGCATATTACTGGTGGTACTTAATCACTCGGGCGACGTCATGAGTGCCAATATGGCTTCTCAGCTGGCCGAAAAGGCAGGCATCAGGGTGAAAAGGATCCTGACACATGATGATATCAGTGCAGGTCTTGAAACTCCTGAAGACGACAGGCGGGGGTTGGCCGGATGTATTCCGCTTTACAAGATCATAGGGGCCGCAGCCGAAGAAGGGAAAAGTCTTGAGGAGGTTTATGAAACAGGCGAAAGGTTTAACCAGCAGGTTGCCACTCTGGCCGTTGCAATGGGCTCCTGCACACATCCGCAAAGCGGTGAAACAATTTCGGAACTTGCCAAAGGTGAGATGGAAATTGGCATGGGGCAGCACGGCGAAGGCGGGGGCGGCAGGCAGATGTTGGAATCGGCAGATAAAACTGCTGAAATTATGATCAACCAGTTAACTCAAAAAATCCAACCTCAAGCCGGTGATAAAGTTTTGTTGTATATAAATGGGGTAGGATCTACTACTTTGATGGAACTGAGTATTATTTTCCGTAAAGCACACCAGGTGCTCACGCAAGCCGGAGTAGAGGTTGTTGATGCCAAACTTGATGAATTGCTTACGGTCCAGGAGATGGCAGGCTTCCAGATGATCCTCGGGAAACTGGATGCGGACCACGTTGAATTGCTGAAAAACCGGCGGGCAGATACAGCCTATTGGACAACTATATAATGATCATTGTAAAGGTCATCAGTTTTATCTAAAAGGGGAAGTACCTCCTGCAGATATTCAATAACTGAAAGATAAATGGATAAAATTACTATTCAGCAGTTCATATTAATGTGGAAATGTGCCCTGGAAAGGGCAGGGGAACGTGCCGATGAGTTTTCACGCCTTGATGCGGTGACGGGTGATGGTGACCACGGTACAGCAATTGTACAGGCACTGACATCGGCTCTTGCTGCGGCCGAAAAAGGGAACGAGTATAAAGCAATGCTTAACGACATGGGAATCAACGTCATGATGCAGACAAGCGGCTCAACCAGCACATTGATAGGCGGCTTTTTGCTCGGTATGAGCGATTATGCCGCCGGGACCGAAATGGACGGTAATCAGGTCAGGCAAATGTTCAAAGGAGGCCTGGAAGGTGTGCAGAAACAGACAAAAGCCAAAAAAGGTGACAAAACCATGATGGACGCACTTATTCCGGCCGTTGAAGCTATGCTGGAATCCGGGTCTGATGATATTTGCCAGCTTTTTTCTGTTGCCGCAATTGCTGCCCAACAAGGTGCCAATGGCACTACCGGCATGAAAGCCAATTTCGGGCGTGCTCGTAATTATGGCGAACGATCCATCGGTTATGCAGATGCGGGGGCATTATCCTGGGCATGTATTTTTGGCGCGTTCAATGAAACATTAACAGGATTGTCCTGATTATTGTGCAATCCCATGAGGATTGCTAAAGTATTTAATTTTAAATTTCAAGTTAATTAAAAATTATATTATGGCTGATCTGGATGACATTAGAGAAGGAAATAAATTCGGGATAGGTATCGGGCAAAAGAACCAATCCTTTCATATCAAAGGGACAGGCAACTTGTCATGGGGCGCAAAGGACCGCATGACACGCATTTTTAATTCTCAGACCGCCAGGACTGTAATGCTTGCTTTCGACCATGGTTTCATTATGGGGCCCACATCGGGCCTGGAGAGGATTGATTTAACCATTGTACCCCTGATGGAATATGCAGATTGCCTTATGTGTGCCCGCGGAATTCTACAATCCTCAGTACCAGCCAATATAAATAAACCAATTTGTCTTCGTTCAGATGCAGGCACCACAATTCTCACCGAGTTGAACGATAATGTGTTGATTGACATCGAAGATGCCATCCGCATGAATGTTTCAGCCATGGCCATTATGCTGGCTATTGGTGATC
>SLGC01000261.1 GCA_007123885.1 Bacteroidales bacterium
ATTTTATTTTAATTCATATCAAAGTTACAAAAAAAAAATCATAAGACCAATAATGAACTTATGATCAGAGACTCTGCGACAACACAAACAGGAATGCCCTGAGTTTGTTCGGCCTGTTAAGAAAAATTAAAAAATTTATGCGTGCAGGATCTGATTCGGGGCAGGAATTTAACATTTGAATCAATTGTAAAATGTCCAGGAAACACCCAGTTTAAACATCCGTTCATTCCGGGGGTAATGAAGAGCCGAGAAATAGTCGGGATCAAGCAAGCCGTAATTCGTATGTTCCGTCTTGAAGAAAAACCTGGCCCTTTTATGCTTGATATTGATGAAAAAATCAATATAGGGATAATTCTCGATCATTCTTTCATTCTGAAGATAAAACTGAGATATTGCGGGCTGCCAGGCATATCCGTAAAAACCAGTGGTATATCTGGCATCGAAGCCTATCTGGAAATTAAGTAATCCCGATATTATGGTATGCTCGAACCAGGTCGACTGGTATATGCTTATATCAGGCAATGGCAAAATATCTTGTTTGCCTGAAATCTGATAATTTACCAGGTTCCGGAAATGGAATTTCCAGAGCCGGAAATCTTTTTCGGCTGAAACGCTTATTACAGGCAAAATATCATTATACTGGACCGGTTGTGCTGTATGATCAAAATAGATAAAATTGTTTATGAGATTGAAGTCGACAGATGCAGTAAAATTCCTTTCGGGCATACTTATCGTTCCACTGAGTCCGCTCTCACCCGTACGCCTGAACTGGTTTTCCCAGGCAAAATGATTTGAAAAGAATGATTTCAGAAAAAGCGATGGTGTTGTTTCCTTCTGTTTAATTCCAGCATCTAGTACTGAACGATTCCTGCCACCGAAAAGATCAAAGGTGATGCCTGCCTGTAAATCATACTCGCCAGATTTGAACCCCTGGAAAAAATAACTGCCCCTGCCCCAGATGCCAAAAACATCTCCGATCCCACCACTTGCAGATGCTATAAGGGCATTGCTCATATGATTATGGACCTGTCTGTCTGTTATGGAATATTCAGGGTCGGGCTGTCCTGCAGGTACCGGGTAGAATAGCGTGTCGGGTACTACATTGTAGCTGCCACGGATAAGTTCATTTCTGATACCTCCCCTGGCGCCGAAATGAACAAGCCGTCCGCTGAATTCAGGAAGCTGGACCATAAGATCGTTGTTTAAGCTACGGTAGGTAAGCGAATCAAAAGTCCTGCCATTGCTGATCAGTACCTGTGGATAGAAACCTGACAGGGGATTGTCATCCTCGTAGGTTCTCCTGTACCGGTCATATAACATGACATGATAAACTTTAAACCGCTGCCACCAGGAAGACCTATCGTTCAGGGTATCATTGCCGGCAAAAAGCAAGGGCTGCCATGACTGGGAAACAAATAAACTGTGGTTTGCAAATCCGTTTCGAACATTCTGGAGCTTTACACTGTGATCTTCGGTTTCAAAATTAGGGTCATACAGACTCCGGTCATCAACCAGACCCCCGTTCTCAAAGACTCTGGCAGAATTCAGGTTCAGGTTGGCATGCAAGGAATAGTTATCAAGCTCATAACTGGAAAAAAAAGACATTGCATTGGTAACAGCCTGTTGATCGCTATATTGTCCTTCCGAATTTACGTTGAAATACCGGAATCCGACATTGAACCCGGGATCTATATTCTGTGTATGCAGCAATGAGAGAATTTTCTCATTTTTTCCGCGAGGACCACCGGTAGAAAAATTGATCAGTGAAAAAGGGCGTCTTGTATTGTAATATTTGATTTCTGCAGGATGCCGCAGGTAAAACCGGAAGGGATCAACAAATATGAAATCGGAAGAGTTCAGCCTTTCGGGGAAAAAGTTGGACCTGGCAGCAAGGCCGGGGTTACCGAGAAAAGTTGAGGATATATTGTTCCTGAAAACCGGATTACTGATCTGGAAATTATTAATCATGGTATCTATTTCCACATCATATTTTTCTGTAAGAAAATCATTCAGTTTCCATGCATGAATAATTTTATCATCCCCGGGATTAACAGCCAGGGAATTAAAGTTCACCAAAATCAATAATCCTGAGAACAACAGGATCCTCAAGGTCAAAATTTTCGGTAAAATTACCAGAGCCTTCGTCAGAAGATCATCTGCCCGGGATGCTGATGCCTGTCCTGAAAAGAGATATTTCATTAACTAGCGATAAGTAACTGATCTGTCAATATATATTTTTATTAAATTTCTCCTGCAAAAACAAGAGTCAAAATTTCGTAGAGAAGTTACAAAATTTTGACGGACAGGAGGAACCGTTTCGCTTTCCCATAATATTTTTTCATCCCTCTGTGTGTAATTTCGGATAAAAAAATTTCATGTTCATTTGTTGTAAAGTTATAAACGGAGTAAATAATAAATACTTGTACAAAATCGCCCAAAAGTAATGAAATGAACCGTATTTTAGATATTTTGCGAAATAATTCTGGAAGATGCGACATTATCAACCTCCAGATCTTTTCCGGTTAAGAGCCAGGGCTAATCCGGCACAATGCATTGCAAAACCAGAATATCTGTCAAAAAGTTTCCGGTTAAATATTTTTAACAAATTTCGCATTCATATTTATCATGGAAAGGAAAATTCTGCTAATCCTGGCCAAAACTTAAATAATGCCATAACGATCAAATGAACATGAAATTTTTTTAATTACACTTTTTTTAAAGTTAACCTGACACGAATGAATAACCTGTTTAAATGAACCTGAAAAAGAGCATAGATAAAATACCGGGAGGAATGATGGTAATTCCCCTGATACTCGGTGCGCTGATCAATACATTCTTCCCTCAGCTGCTGGCTATTGGCGGATTCACCACCGCAATCGCCACCGGCTCGGGAGCCCTGATAGGGGTTTTCCTTGTATGTATGGGAGCCGGTATCAGTTTCTCGGCTGCACCTGCAGCATTAAAAAAAGGAGGTGCCATAACAGTTACAAAACTTATAACAGGTGTTCTGATCGGTCTGCTAATTACATGGAGTTTTGGGGACAGTGGATTTCTGGGTCTGTCTTCCCTTGCAGTCATTGCTGCAATGACCAATACGAACGGCGGTTTATATGCCGCACTTACGGGAGAATTTGGCGATAAAACAGATGTTGGCGCCATAGCAGTTATATCTGTAAATGACGGGCCTTTTCTTACCATGATCGCCCTTGGCACGGCCGGACTGGCAACAATCCCCCTGATCAGTCTGGCCGGTGTAGTTATTCCAATTATAGCGGGAATGATCCTTGGAAATCTTGACAGGGAGATGAAAAATTTTTTAATGGGAGGGGGTCCTGTCCTTATACCATTTTTTGCGTTTGCACTGGGAACAGGAATTGATCTAAAAATATTGGTAATTGCCGGTCTTTCAGGTATTGTGCTGGGTATTATGACAACATTTGTCGGAGGATTTTTTAATATAATGGCTGATAAAGCTACGGGAGGAAGCGGAATAGCGGGTGCAGCAGCTTCAAGTACTGCCGGAAATGCAGTTGCAACACCGGCAGCAGTGGCTATGGCCGATCCGGCCCTTGCCTCTCTTTCCGCTGTAGCAACTCCACAGGTTGCCGCTTCGGTGATTACCACTGCATTATTAACGCCCGTACTAACTACATTTATTTCAAGACAGAATAAAAACCGGATTGCTACCAAGCAGAAGAAAAATGAACCGGGGAAACTGGCAGTCATATCGGACGACTATACCGGGGCAAACGATACGGCTGTGCAGTTCAGTAAGAAAAACCTCAAAAGTATTGTTATAACCAATCCTGAATATATTGACAAGATCCTGGAAGAATGTGATGTATTGATAGTGGATACCGAAAGCAGGTTCAATGACAGGGAAACTGCCTACAGAAAGACTTTCAGAGCCGGCAAAATCCTTCAGGGTAAGGGCATTGCGCATATCTACAAAAAGCTGGATTCTACAATGCGCGGTAATATAGGTGCTGAAATAGCGGGCGTTATGGATTCAACGGGTGCAGAAATTGCCTTCGTAGTTCCGGCATTACCATCAAACGGAAGGATTACTGTGGACGGCAATATATATGTAAACGGGGTACTTTTATCTGAAACCGAAGTATCGGCCGATCCAAAAAACCCCGTCGCAGAATCTTATATACCCCGGATCATATCACGGCAGACAAATAAAAAGATTGATCTGATATACCATAGGGAGATATTATCCGGAAAAAATAATCTGGCACAGGAAATAAACCATCTTATCAGTAAAGGGGTCCAAATAATTGTAATAGATGCCAAATCCAGACATGATTTGGAGCTGATCGCTTCTGTCATTACCAGTATTGACCGGAGATCTTTGTTTGTCGGCTCTTCCGGTCTTGCCGCACATCTTACTAACTATCCGGATACCGGCATGTCAAAAAGCAATATAATTATTTCGGGAAGTGTTAGTGAAATAACCCGAAAACAGGTAGAATATGCCGAAAAAAAACTTTCTGTGGAAATAGCTGATGTCGATACGGAAAAATTATTCTCCCAAGAAGAACGTGATCAGGAAAAGAAAAGGATTACCGGAATAATCAGGGATTCAGCCCTGAATGGCAGTGATATTATAATCAGAAGTTCTTCAGCAGCCAATACTCCGGATAAAAGCTTTGAAGCCGGGGAAAAATATGGTATGAACAGGGCCCGGGTAAGTGAATCAATAGCATCTTTCCTTGGTGAACTGGCAAAATTCGCTCTTGAAGAAACATCCCTGAACGGTATTATGCTCACAGGAGGTGAAACAGCAATACACGCGGCCGGACATTTGAATATTACCGGAACAATGATCTATGATGAAGTCTTACCAGGTGTACCTTATGGAAGATTTCTCGATAAAAAATATGAAAATGTTACTGTTGTAACCAAGGCAGGAGCTTTTGGAAAAGAGGACACTCTTGTTGAAGTATTGAAATTTTTGAACACAAGACCGGCATTATGATAAAGAGAAACAGACCTGTTATAGGAATTACAATGGGTGATCCTGCAGGGATCGGGCCTGAGATAATCCTGAAAAGTTTTGAAAATCAAAAAACAGCCAACCTAAATATAATAGTCATCGGAAATTATGATGTACTGGCTGCCAGTTATGACATGCTGAATGTAAAGACATTCAAACTAACGCGAATAACAGTTCCCGGTGAATATCCCTGTACTCCCGGAGAGTTGAATGTGCTGGATGCAGATCAGGTTGATGTCAATAACCTGAAGCCGGGTAAAGTCCAGCATTCTGCAGGAAAGGCTGCATTTAAATGCATTAAAAAGGCGATAGAACTGGCGGTCAATGGCGAAATAGATGCAGTCGTAACAGCTCCCGTTAACAAGGAGGCGCTTCATCTTGCCGGCTACAGGTATCCGGGTCATACGGAGATCCTGGCACAATATACCGGGACCAGGGATTACGCGATGCTTCTTTATGATAAAAAATTAAGTGTCATTCATGTTTCCACTCATATTTCACTTCTGGAAGCAATCAGGGGATTGGACAGGAAGCGGATAGAAAAAGTTATTGAACTGGCTGATGTAACAATGGAAAAGATCTGCGGTAAAAAACCGCGGATCGCAGTTGCGGGACTTAATCCCCATGCAGGGGAGAATGGGTTGTTTGGTAATGAAGAAATAGAAATAATAGCACCGGCGGTAAGAAACATGAGTGCATCCGGAATTAAAGTGGAAGGCCCCGTACCTCCCGATACTGTTTTTCTTAAGGCTGTCCAGGGGCATTACGATGTTGTAACAGCCATGTACCATGATCAGGGCCATATACCTTTAAAACTTCTGGGGTTCCACAGTGGTGTAAATATCACCGCCGGACTTCCCATTATCAGGACATCGGTCGATCATGGTACGGCATTTGAAATTGCCTGGCAGGGAAAAGCAAATGAGGCAAGTATGGTGGAAGCGATAAAACTGGCGGCCAAAATGGCCGGTGATGAGTTGTGATCAAAAACCTCTGCCGGAGGCAACATTCCTGCCCTGAATTTGTCTTGACATAAAGGAATATATTGAATTTTTTACGCTCGGCCACTGATCATGGACGATTTCACAGGAACCCGAAAAAGAGGATTATGTTAAGACTAAACAGGGATATTGAAGTCAACGACTGGAATGACCTGCAGGAAAAGATATTCACCGGTTCCTGGGACGCTGAGATCAACAGATTCCGTTCTCCGTATGTATTCAAGGGACATTATGATAAAAGCCATGAACTAACCACCAGCCTGATAAGACTTGGAACCAATCCTGCTGGAATAGAAAAAAACATGTTCAGGAACTTCAAAAAATATGCCCCACGGGACACCGTTACTGAAGATAATGACTGGCTCTGGTTATCGGTGGCACAGCACCACGGATTGCCAACCCGGTTGACAGACTGGTCCTTTTCGCCTTACATCGCCCTTCACTTTATGTGTGAAAATATTGATCGGATGTTCTGCTGATTAACAACTGGCTGAATGATCATGAGGACCTTTTCCGGCTGATAATTCCTGCGGTTATCTGCCATGCACGGCGCAGCAAAAAAAATCCCGGATCACCTTTTAAAGGGTCCGGGATTAATTATATAAGAAAGGCAACGACCTACTCTCCCGCTTTCGCAGTACCATCGGCGCTAATGGGCTTAACTTCTCTGTTCGGA
>SLGC01000169.1 GCA_007123885.1 Bacteroidales bacterium
CCGCGAACGTCGATGAACGGCTCGCCGTCGAGGCGTTTTGTCTGACGGTCTGCAAACCAAATGCCAACTGATTCTGAAAGCGCTGTATGACACGCCGTTGCGACCATACGCACGGCACTTATGCGCAAGTTTTCAACATGTTATTAACATAGGTCGCGGAATTGACTCATTTGCAATCGGCTGTCAGGAAAAAAAAATTACCGATTCTTCAAAAATTGTTTATAAATACAGTAAATTACAGTACAGAACCCCATCGGTCTTCGGCAGATAAAAAAATCCCGGAGGATTGAATTGTCGTCGATAATA
Source organism: Bacteroidales bacterium (assembly GCA_007123885.1). Lineage (GTDB taxonomy): Bacteria > Bacteroidota > Bacteroidia > Bacteroidales > PUMT01 > PXAP01. The sequence continues at coordinate 307 of SLGC01000169.1, forward strand.
TATTCAGTGAACTTCTCATTTAAAACAAGATAGTGTAACATTTATATCTTTAAATCAACTGATATGAAGCAACTAGTTAAAATGGAATCCAGGAACGGGCAGTTATTTTGTTTTCCAGGTAACAAAAATTGTTCCTTGAAGGTATAATCCATTTTTTAATTTAAAAAAAAAGTATAGGTTTGACATCTTATTGTTTTTTGGCTTATTCTTCACCATAATGAAATGAATCTGATTAATGAAAAGGAAAACCTGGTTATTGTAAATCCAAATGCAGGCAGACGAAAAGGGATAAAGGACTGGGATAAGATTTCTACCCTGCTAAATGAGGCAGGAATTAAATTCAAGGCAGTTTTTACCAGGTTTCCAAGGCATGCCATAAACCTGACAGCCTCTCATATTGAGCTTGGATATAAAAACCTGATTGTAGTAGGTGGTGATGGAACCATGAACGAGGTCATAAACGGCATATTCAGTCAAAGCAGGTATCCAACCCATGAGATAATTCTGGGCATGATCACCGTAGGAACAGGTAATGACTGGGGACGCATGTTTAAAATACCCAAGGGATACAGGGAGGCAATTTCAACTATTAAAAAAAACAACGTTTTTATTCAGGATGCAGGGGTGGTTAATTATTACCATGGTGAAAATGAAAACAGCCGCTATTTTGTCAATATAGCCGGAATCGGCTTTGACGCGCTTGTCGTAAGCAAAACGAACAAAGTCAAGGAAGCAGGCAGGAGCGGCCCGCTGGTTTATATTAAAAATATCCTGCTCAGCCTGATTAAATACCGGCATGTCAGGACAAGCATAAAAATTGATAATATCCATATAAAGAACGAGATATTCAATATCAGCATAGGGATTTGCAAGTATAACGGGGGTGGAATGATACAGCTGCCAGATGCTATTGCAGACGATGGATTGTTTGATATAACCATCATCAATAAAATCAAAAAGTATAATGTTATCTTTAACCTTACAAGGCTATATAATGGCACCATAACAAAACTGCCCATGGTGGAAACCTACAAGGGAAAGTCCATCTTCATAGATTCCGAGCCGGTCATCCATCTTGAAACTGATGGTGAATCCCTCGGCCATAGTCCTTTCACTTTTGAAATAATACCCAGGAGCATTAAGGTTCTGACAGGGTAAACCGGGAGGGGCAGAGAAAGCCGGGAAAAAGCCTGAGAATAAAAACCGGCAGGTGGATGCCGGCAGTTAGAAGTGTATTTAGAATCACTTGTGCAACAGAGATATGAACAGGGTGTCGAAGTTGAATTACAGAAATTTCCGGTAAATACCGGTTACCTGGCTACCAGCTCTATTTCGAATAGCCTGGGCCAATTTTTACCAGTAACGAACAACCGTTCACCTTCACTATCCCAGGCAATGCCATTCAGGACATCCAGATCGGGATGATGATAGCGCTGATCAAGTATTCCGGTAAGATCAACAACACCTGTTACCTGTCCTGTAACCGGATCGATTATTACTATGTTATCAGTCAGAAATACATTTGCATAAATATGCCCGTCAATAAATTCAAGCTCATTCAGTTGTTCAACTTTCCCGTTATGATCAAAAACTTCGATACGACCTGTTTCCGAAAAATACCGCGGATCCATCAGGTAAACGTAATGTGATCCATCTGTTTTATATATATTGATCCCGTCACTTGTAAGTCCCCAACCCTCTGTCGGATAATGGATCCGTCTGAGAACGCGGAAAGTTTCCTTGTCATATATAAATCCGACATTGGACTTCCAGGTTAGCTGGTAAAGATTGCCATCATGCAGGCAAAGCCCCTCACCCCAAAATTCTTTATCAAGGTTAAGACTTCTTAGAACTTCACCAGTTTCCAGATCTACTTTCCGAAGTGTCGATTCCCCATGTCGTCCGGTTGATTCATACAGATACCCGTCATGAAAGATCAGCCCCTGTGTGAAGGCTCGTATATCATGCGGGTAACTGTTTATCACCCTGTAGGTATACTGTTGGGGTGCAATATCTGATTTCAGAATAACATTAAGAGGATATGTCTCAGCGGTACCGTCATCAAAAACTGCTCTTATGCGGATCTGACGTCTGCCCACCGGTTCGCCCGATGAATCCCATGTCAGGGTTCCGGGAACCTGCCCGGCAAATTCTGCCTCCCTGCCATCAATTGTCATGCTGACAGAAGAGACAGCAGCGGCATTATCATCAATGTTCAGGCTTATTTCAATATTTTCACCCCGGGTAAATTCATCACCTGCCGATGGACTTGTTATTCTGCCGGAAAGGGGTACGGCTGGACGACCGGGAGATGGTTCGCGAACTTCATTGCTGGTTTCACTTTTTGAGCCGGTTTCAGAACAACCTCCCACAAAGCTGAAAAACAAAAAAGATACTAAAAGGAGATAATAACATTTTATCCGCATGCTCTGATATTTGATTTACCAATAATGCAGCCCGTTCAACGGGATTTATTAAATGAATTGCCAAAAAGCTTTTGCCATAAGCCCTGTTTTTCCACGGATTTGGAATATCCTGGAGCAATTTCTGTATCTTCATCGACTTTAAGCATTTGCCATATCCGGCTCCAGCCCGGAAACCCTCCTATATTCCTGTCATCAATGAAAATATGCGCATGAATCTTTCGGCTGACCCCGGGATCAAATATCTCCTCCGGATAACTGTTATTTACGGCATAAAATTCAACACCGTATCCCCTGCAAAATTCAACGGCAGCCTCCAGCTCAGCTCCTGTGCGGTAAGTCCATAAAATAAGCTGGTGATTCTGCTTCTGCAGCTCCTTCATGGTTTCAAAGGCAAAAAGCATGGGGGCACCGATATCCGGATAGGCATCTTCTACTATAGTACCATCAAAATCAATTGCAATCTTCATGAAATTCCGGTTCAAAATTTTAACCTTCAATAAACTGTTGGAACCTGCAATTATACTTAACAAAGCAACAAAAAACAAGCCATGATCCGGCATGACATTTCTGACTTGAAAAGAGAAACATCAAATTTAGCAAAATTAGATGTCTTAGGTCCAAACTACCAATTTTAACTTACTTTTGCATTATTTATTGTTAACCCCGATTGTCGCATAAAAGGGATAAAAAAATTAATGATGGCCGGCATACCACGTTTTATTAAAAAATCAGTACCCAATTTGTTTACCATGTTCAATCTTTTATCCGGCTGTATAGCTATTCTATTCAGCTTTTATGATATTGCCCTTGCCGGAATGATGATCTTCCTTGCCGGTGTGTTTGATTTTGCAGACGGTCTGGCTGCCAGAATATTTGATGCATATTCCGATTTCGGCAAAGAACTGGATTCGCTGGCGGATATGGTAAGTTTCGGGGTAGCTCCTTCATTTATCCTGTTCCATTTGTTGCAAAATTCACTTATTATTGGAAATCCCTTTTTCGCTCTCGATCAGCTTACCGTAAGTGAATTACTGATTCTCTTCAGCTCATTTCTGCCGGCAATTTTTGCAAGCCTCCGGCTTGCACGGTTCAATCTGAAAAGCAGCGGGGATTCCTTCATTGGCTTGCCATCCCCTGCTGCCGGACTTTTTTTCGCGTCTGCAGGATATATATCCATCACCTCCGGCATTATATGGGTCCAGCAGGCCCTGATCAGCACAACTTTTTTAATGATCATGAACATCTGTCTGTCGGCGCTGATGGTTATCCCCGTTCCAATGTTTAACATAAAATTCAAAAATTTCAGTCTGGCCGATAACAAAGTCAGGTTTATTTTTGCCATTCCTTCAATCCTTCTTGTTATCATCCTTGGCCTGCAATCGATACCTGCTATAATTCTGTATTATATCGTACTTTCGCTATTGCTGTTTATTACATCAAAATCAGCCCCGGGCAGGAAAATTAACAATTATTGATTGTTTGTGTCTCTTTCGCCAGTTATCTCTTCCTGGATACGGATCGACTCCCTGTGAACAAGCTGCAGGAATTCCTCGGTAAATTCCGGCGAAAGCCCTGCTTTGATGGCATATTCCTTTCTTGAAGAAAGTATTTTATCCCACCTTTCGGACTGAAGTACTGGAATACCCTGTTGTGTTTTTATCTCACCAATTACGGCTGAATACTCAAACCTGTCTTTCAAAAGATCTATCAGCTTCCTGTCAATCCGGTCAATATTATCCCGGAATTTTTCCAGTTCCGTCATATATCTGTTTTTAAGGCAAAAATAAATAACTACTTTGTCATTTATGCAAAATGACCGCCCCAAAACGGAACGGTCATTTTAAAAAGAATACCGGCCAGCTTTATTTTATCGGGAGTCCTTCCTTATCTATATACTGATTATGTTCATTTCCCCATATATCATCTCCGTTTGAAATTGTGAACATAATGTCATTGAAATCCTCATCGCTTTTATCAAGCATATCCTCGAATCCAAGTACTATATCAAGACAGCTCTCTTCAAGGAAAAGAACGTGCTTGCGAACACCATCCCGATTGAATTCCGGGGTTGTATATACCGTATGGATACCATCGACCATCTGAGGAGGATCCAAATCCGGATCCCATCCCTGGGCAACTATATAGAAGCCTATAACCGTCCCGGCAGGGAAGATCTTGTCATTGCCACCCAGCCTTACCCGTTCACCCTGCTCCCTGTCATCGCCGTTGTTGTTCTGGTTTACATACTGGTAGATAATTTCTTTATTCAGATCTTCAAGCAGGGGGGGCTCATCACTTGAATATGTATAATACCCGAAGCTGTTATGCCATCCCGCACCATTATGGATAAATGTAATATATACCGGACCGTCTTCCAGCATCTTGATGGTGCCGGGAAGACCGTCCTCCACCAGGTCATGGGCCGGATGGTCTTCTTCATGGATATTTGCACGCTCCGGGAAAAGGTCCACTATATTGCCCCAAAGAGTTCCACAAGGCTCGGTTGGTTCAAGTTCCACGATTTCCAGTATCTTAAGGCCTCCTTTCCCGGTGGCTACAAATACCTTGTTATCCTGAGCCTCAACGAAATTGGCAGATGACCCGTATTCAAACATGAATCTACCGAGCGACCTTACCGAACCTCCGTTTTCAAGTTCTGCTATATGGACTCCCGATCCGCCATTGGCTACCAGCACAAGATCACCATTTACCGAAACGCCGTTGGTAACGTAGTTAAGGGGTTTTTCGGCATTTTCATATTCAGCCGGCCTGGGTAGAGAACCTGTCTTTTGCTGTGAATCAATATCATAAATTTCCATGCCTCCGGTTCCTGCAGCCACGAATACCAGGTTATCCTTCAGCCTTACAATGGATTTTGCCTCCAGGTATTCATCACCAATGAAATGTTCACCACCGGTATTTATGATGCGCTGGTTGCCACCATCCATATCCATTATGATTATCCGGTTCTCCTGCGCACTGTATACCACAAGGTTTACACCATCGGTATCGATACTCCTGGCATAGGGGATCGGCACATAATCGACCTCCACAAGGTTGTTGTTTAAAATGGCCAGCCCGCCGTCTGATCCAGAAGTTACGTAGACTGAAGCATCGCCGCCGTTATCAAGATATCTTATATCATTCCCGGCAAAGCTTTCAAGATCATAAGATGAGCGGTTGTCGAAAAGCTGCAGGAACTGATTGGCTTTATTGGCCACAAATCTTTCAACTACTGCAGGAGTTTCCAGTCCCAGTGTATTTAATTCAGGGTTAAGGGCACCGGTCAGGTAAATAAAATTATTATTTCCGCTGCCTTTTGGGTCGATATCAATTGAACTTATATCCCGGCTGGGAAAAAGAACTCCCTGAATAAGCCGGGGATTTTCAATATCACTCACATCAAAGACATCTACACCTCCCTGATATTCGGGTCCTTTTGTGTTGTAGGTGACAAAAGCATTATTCCCGATTATTTTAATATGTGATGCCTGTAATGTCTTACCGTCGAGGCCCAGCGGAGGTTCGACTTCTGCACGCAGGTAAATCTCATACTTGCTTTGAACAGATTTAAGGCTTTTTACTACCGGGTCACTATCAATTGCATGCAACTGCATCAAACGGCCACCCTGGATGGTACTGGTTCTCTGGCTAAGCTCGGAAAGATCATTATTAATAATCATTTCATCCTGCTTCAGCCTGTCCTGAATCGGGTCTTTTTCGCATGAAGCCAAAAAAACCCCTATAACTGCTATAATAAGTAGAAACCTGTGATTTGCCATAGGTTATAGGTTAATGGTAGAATAGTTTTTAATAATTTATAATTAAAACTTACATGCAAGTTCAAATCTTATTCCCAGATTTTACTATCCGGAAGGTGAA
>SLGC01000165.1 GCA_007123885.1 Bacteroidales bacterium
CGCTGTCATGGGTTCATGCCGAAACAAAACAATCCGCAATAAAGATTGCCGAATCTGCAATTTTGAAGGTCGGGTTCAATCAGGACCCCGTTGAACCGGCATTCAGGTCCCGGAGGGTGAATGGCAGGGTGGATACCATATTCTCATTCAATATGAATGAAGGTGATACCCTCAAGGTTGAAAAGCTCGTGTGCATATACAACACTATGGACGGTAAGCGGGAAGACCCGCTGGAGTATGTAAAGGAAAAGGCAAAGACCCTGGTTTCATTCCGGGATATAATGGAAGAAAGTATTTCTGCATGGAAACCGTTGTGGGAAAAGGCAGATATTGAAATTACCGGCGACAGGCTGGCGCAAAAGCTACTGAGGCTCCATATTTATCATCTGCTGGTCACCACTTCTCCCCATAATACCGGTATTGATTTTGGTATTCCTGCCAGAGGCCTTCATGGTGAGGCTTACCGTGGACATATTTTCTGGGATGAGATATATATTCTGCCTTTTTTCAGCATGCATTTTCCTGAGATTGCCCGTTCGGTTCTGTTGTACCGCTACAGGCGGCTTGATGCGGCACGCGAATACGCCAGGGAAAAAGGCTACCAGGGTGCCATGTTTCCATGGCAAAGCGGAAGTGATGGAACCGAAGAGACCCAGGTTGTGCATTTAAATCCCATATCAGGCGAATGGGGTGAGGACTATAGCTCCCTCCAGAGGCACATCTCGATTGCCGTTGCCTACAATGTCTGGAGTTACTATAATATTTCGGGCGACATGGATTTTATGGAAAATTACGGGGCCGAAATGTTTCTGGATATATGCCGTTTCTGGGCAAGCAAAACTGTTTTCAATGATATTACCGGCCGGTATGAGATCCATAAGGTGATGGGCCCGGATGAATTCCATGAAAAGCTGCCGGATTCCGGTGAGGGGGGGCTCAAGGATAATGCATATACAAACATAATGGTTGTATGGCTTTTCAACAAGGCATTCGATATACTTGATATTATGGAAGAAAGCCGGCGCCAGGATGTGCTTGCCAGGATCGGACTGACCAGGGAAGAGCTGGAGAAATGGCATCGTGAGGCTGAGAAGATGAATCTTGTTATTTCCGATGAAGGAATTATTGCCCAGTTCGACGGGTATTTTGATCTTGAGGAGCTGGATTGGGAGGCTTTCAAAAAGAAATACGAGAATATTTCCAGGATGGACAGGATTTTAAAGGCTGAGGGGGAATCACCTGATAAATTCAAGGTTTCCAAGCAGGCAGATTTGCTGATGTGCTTTTATAACATCGGCAGGGATGCTGTTTCCGGGATCCTCGAAAAACTCGGATACGAGTTACCCGATGATTACCTGGAGAAGAACTTTGATTATTACCTTCAGAGATTTTCCCATGGTTCAACTCTCAGCAGACTGGTGCATGCATTTGTTGCAAGCCGGATCGGGAAGGATGAGTTGAGCTGGCAGCTCTACATGGATGCACTGAAAAGTGATTTCGAAGATATTCAGGGTGGCACCACATCAGAAGGTATCCATACCGGAGTCATGGGGGGAACTGTTCTGATGGCGATAACAGCCTACGGCGGACTGAGTCTCTATGATGAAATGTTCCGCATCAATCCCCGGCTTCCACGGCACTGGCGGCATCTGTCCTTCAGGTTCACCTACAGGGATGATGAATATATGATCAGGATAAGCCATTCTGATTTGAAGATATTTCCGATAAAACTAAAGGATGAGATAAATATAAGGGTAAACGGAGATGTAATGAAGCTGGCGCCTGGCAGGGAGAAGAAAATAGGGTTATAATAAAATATGATAGCAGCGGTTTAGTTTTAACTACGAACATATTATTTCCCGAACACCTGTTTGGCGGCAGAAATGATTGTTAAATTTTAAAATCAGAGTCGTATATGTTAGGAGATGTATTACTGATAAATGAAATGCATAAATCTGCAGCAAGGGAGATCATGAAAAGAGTTCTTGCCGGCAAATTGGAAAAGGAAAAAACCGATCCGGATTATAAATATGTTGTGGCGATTGCCGGAGAATCCGGGGCAGGAAAATCGGAATTATCACATTCACTTGCCCTGCTTCTTAAAGGTGAAGGTATCAGGGTAAAAGTGCTTCATACTGACAATTACTACCTTGTTCCCCCTCTTCTCAGAAGAGAATGGAGAATGACCAATGGTTTGGATTCAGTAGGAATAGATGAATACGACTGGAACCTTGTTAACCGCAATATAAGGGATTTTAAAGAGAACAGGGAAACCATAATGCCCTGTATAGATATCATTCCCGATCAGATTGACCGGCTGATAACCGATTTTCACAAAATTCACATGCTGGTGATCGACGGACTGTATGCAATCAATACTAAAGAGGTTGATCTGAGGGTATTCATTGAGCTTACCTACCATGAGACCAAGATATCACAGCTAATGCGGGGCAAGGAGCCAATGGATGAATACAGGCTGCAGGTTCTTGAGCGTGAGCATATTAACGTTCAGGCTCTCAAGCCTTTGGCAGATCTCCTGGTTAACAGGAACTATGAAGTTGTCGAAGCAAAAAAAGGAGACGCCGGGTCTGATCCCTTAATACGGCGAACCGGTTCATAATCCGTATCAAAGACTTACTCGCCGAATATAGCCGTATATCTTTCTCCTGTGGATTTCACATATCCCCTGTACATTCCCGTTGTATTGAATGGCATTGCCACATTGCCCAACCGGTCTACGGCCACCACACCTCCTGTTCCTCCTGTTTCGGGTAGCTTTTCATGGATCACTTTATGAGATGCCTCTTCCAGGGTGAGGCCTTTATATTCCATCAGTGCAGAAATATCATATGATACCACCCTTCTTATGAAAAATTCTCCATGACCTGTTGCAGATACCGCACAGGTCATATTATTGGCATAAGTGCCTGCACCTATTACCGGTGAATCGCCAATGCGCCCGAATTTTTTATTCGACATCCCGCCTGTGGATGTGCCGGCAGCAAGGTTCCCCTCCTTATCAAGAGCCACCGCACCTACGGTTCCGTTTTTTTCCTGTTCTATCTGTCTTGTCACGGCATCAAGTCTGTGCCGGGTATGAAACCAGGAATTATCCACAATCTCAAGTCCCTGTTCCCTGGCAAATTCTGATGCCCCGGAGCCTGCCAGCATGACATGCGGTGAGTTTTCCATTACGGCAATGGCTCCCAGTATGGGATTTCTTATATCTTTTACCCCTGCAATGGCTCCGGCATCAAGTGTCCTGCCATCCATTACAGAAGCATCCAGTTCAACCGTTTTCCGGTTTGTGAAAACAGCACCTTTCCCGGCGTTGAAAAGCGGCGACTCTTCCATAAGTACAATTGCGGCTGCAACTGCCTGAAGGCTGGTTCCGCCATTTTTAAGGATTTTTTCACCAGCAGAAAGTGCCTGATCAAGGGCGGCATGGTATTCCCTTTCCTGTTCGGCAGAAATCCTGTCACGGCTCAGCGTACCGGCTCCTCCATGAATTACCAGCACAAATTCAGGCCTGTCGCCCTGGTTATTATTATCTTTTCCGGCAGCGCATCCCGGAACAATAAGTATTAGCGCAAGCAGTACAAGGGCAGTAATTTTCTTCTTAAAATACATTATAATAAATTTTTCAGATTGCAGGATAATTTACAGTTATTCCGGAGGCCATTTTATTTTGTGAGGATATTGAAAACAGGTTTCATGGACGATTCATATCATCAGATATTTATTTAGTAATTCCAGGAGTTCGTTTCGCCTTATAGGCTTGGAGATATACTCGTCACATCCTGCATCCTGCATTTTTTGCCTCTCCTCATTTACAAAATAAGCAGTCTGTGCAATTACAGGAACCTCAGGCCTGATCGATTTAATTGTTTTGGTTGCTTCGTAACCATCCATTTCAGGCATTTGTATATCCATCATAATGATATTGATATCCTGGTTTTTGAGGCACGCCTCGATTGCGGGTTTACCATCTGTCGCTATGATCACTTTCGCGCCGGTTGGTTCGATCAGACGCTGAAGTAATTTGGAGTTGAGTTCGTTGTCGTCAACCACAAGTATAGTTTTCCCCTTCCAGTTATAACTTGTCATTCAGGTTGATACTTGATTAATATATATTGACCCGCCTGTTTGAGCCGGGCGTTAGTGATCCACTATCCTCTCTCTTTTACGCATAAGCAGATGTTAAAGTTTAAAATATTCCACTTAATTTTCGGGGATCTTTTCGGGCGACTAAAATATGAAATTATGATATGAATATCAAAAAAACGGTTCCGGTTATAAAACCGGGACCGTTTACAGATGATATTGCAATACTGACAGGGTACTGTGCCAGGATGTTGCAGAGTACTGTCAGGATACGCTGCCAGGATGTTGGAATACTGATATCCTGCCCTGCCGGTCAGACCCTATCTGAGGTCAACATTACCATATCTGGTCGATATTTCTACAACGGCTTCAGGTGATTCGGCTTCACCCACTATACCTGAAATGTTAAAGGATGAACCCCTGGTTGTCCTGTTTATCCTGTTGCCTGAAGGTACGTTGACAGATCCGTAGCTTCCCGATGCACTAATTTTGTATGAAGCATCTGAATCGATTCCTGCGCGCAGGTTACCATAGCTGCTGTCAAATCTGAGCTTTGAAAAACCTGCCGGCATATTGCCGATCCTCACATTTCCATATCTTGATTGAACATCCAGAGTACTGCCTATTTGATTGATGGTATAATTTGTATAGGCACTTTCAGCAACAAAATTATTTATGTTTCCAAGAGAAAATTCTCCGTATCTTGATTCCGTAACTATGGAGCTTGCCTGATCAACCCTGATTTTTGAATAGCTGGATGTAACAACCAGGGCACGGCAACGGGTAACCGAGAGATCGGAATAACGCAGATTAACCTGCAGCCAGTCGGCTTCCGATATAGTGGCCTTGGTGGAATAGGCAAGGTTTATCTCGCTCAGTGGCCGGGTGTTGTCCCTGATGATGCTGTTGGCCTGGAGGTTCCCGTACCTGAGATCTATAAAAGTATGCCCCAGGGCTTCATTGATGAATATATTGCCATACCTGTTTGCTATCCGCAGACCGGTTTCCGCCGGAACATATATTGTGTAGTTAACAGTGATCCTTGTTTCATCACGCCCGGATGAAAACCATCTCAGCCACTGTTCCCTTACCCTCTGGTCGATTATGGTAACTGCTCTTACATCATTACCCTGTCTGCTGAATTCTATATTAATGTAAGACAGCTGTTTTTCTGCAACATCTCTTTCGGGATGAGCAACTGTCACTTCAACTTCAACTGAGATCTCGTTTTTTTCCCAGTTCATAATATCGATATTTCCATACCGGTTTTCAACCTCCAGTGATCCGGTATCTGTAAGCGTGAAAAGTTCACTAAAGCTTTTGCTTGCCTTTTGTCCTGATACAGGCAGCATTGCCAGCGGCAAGACCACCAGCATCAGCAACAACGCATTGTATTTGTATCTCTTTGCCTTCATTTTATTTAATATTTTATATAAATCAATATCAAAATCTCTCTTCCGGCAGGTTCACTTTCCGTACACGGACTATTGTGCATAAAATGGCTGACCTCTTACCCGGTAACTGTAAGTCCCCGTTCATCTTCATTTTCTTCATAAAGCTGCCGGACCATTCCCGATTCTTGCAGCCTGTCCAGGATCATGCCCATAATATCCACTTTGAGCTGGTAATGCATCAGCATTGCATCGACTACCTTTCTGTTCCCCGCTTCAGCATTAAGCTCCTGTTCAAGTATCCTGTAGGTATTATCCATTTCGGAAAGTTCCCTGAGCAGCAACTCCTTTTCCCCGGTATTACCATGAAAATCGAAGGATATTATCTCATTGTATTTCCTGTTGATCAGTGATGTATAATATATTTCCGCTTCACGGTATTCCGGATCGATATCTGCAAGGGTGATAAACTGAACTTCATTTTGGTTCGAACCGAAATAGATCAGTAGTGTTGAACCAAGAAGAAGCAGAATTACGGCAGCAACCTTCAAGAGATTTTTCCATGAAAAGCGCGATGATGATCTTTCCCTCGCCTGCAGCCTGTTATGAAACCTTTCAAAATGTCCCTCACCGGGTTCTTCCGATTCGAATTTCCCGCGGTTTTTTATTATATATTTTTCAAGACGGTTCATATTGATGTTATTTAACGCTCATCGGTGTTCCTGTTTTCTTACCATCATGCTGAGTTTTTGTCGTGCCCTGGCATATTGCGATCTTGATGTGGATGCCGATATTCCAAGTATTTCAGCTATTTCCTGATGGTCATAACCTTCCAGCAGATACAGGCTCAGGATTATCCTGTAACCGTCGGGCAGCATCCTGATGCATTTGTGGATCAGATCAAGTCTTGGTTCCATCAGGCTGTCCGCCTCCTCAGTCCCGTCCCCGTATCCATGAACTCCGGCATCTTCATCCAGGTTTACAAGTTCGATCCTCTTTTTCTTTATAAAATCAAGCGACTTGTTAATAACTATGCGCTTCAGCCATGCACCGAAACTCACCTCGCCCCTGTAACTGTCTATCTTTTCAAATGCTGCAAG
>SLGC01000245.1 GCA_007123885.1 Bacteroidales bacterium
ATTTTCATGGGTTTGTAAAAATTTTATTGCATGTTTTACATTTGGTTCTGTAAAAAGTGCAGATAAATTGGAGATGTGATATTGGAATACCCAAGAAGTAACCTTCCGGTTATTTGAGCAAGGTTCGGAGAATCCCTTTTAATTAAGTTACAGAATTAAAAAAAAATCTTACATTTTTCACAGATTTTTAATCGTATCATACTCCCGGGTTAAGGCAAGTCAGCATACTATTCCTTTCAGACTTAACTGCCTGCCGGGGGGTTTGGGAAATATGCCGTTCTTAACCGGGTTCCGTCTGTTTTTTTCCCCTGTTCCCCCACAACCTGATGATTACGAATTTCTCTATCTCTACAAGCATGAATACAGCAATTCCAGCTCCAAGTGGAAACAGCCAGTAAAAACCGTCGATCGGTGCGGTATCAAAGAACAGGTTCATAAAGGGAACATAGACAAAAACCATCTGCAGGACTATAAGCGCCGCGGACGCGTAAAAAATGTACTTGTTGCTGAAAAAATCCTTTCCTATGCTGGGGAGTCTTATTTTCCTGCAGTTAAACAGGTAGAACAGCTGTCCCCCGACAAGCGTGTTGACAGCCACCGTTCTCGCCACTGTTTCATCTCCATATGTTGAAAGCATGTAATTAAACATCAGAAGTGTTATTCCCCCGATAAGGAAAGAGACAAAAGCTATCCTCCAGATAAATAATTTGCCCAGTATCGGCTCGCCGGGTTTTCTGGGCTGGCGTTCCATGATCTTTGGCTCCATCGGCTCAAAGGCAAGGGCCATGGCAAGGGTAACAGCGGTAACCATGTTGACCCACAGGATCTGTGCCGGGGTTATGGGCATTATGATCCCCAGCAGGATTGCCGCCATCAGCACAAGGGCCTCGGCCCCGTTGGTGGGCAATATAAAGAGCAATGACTTGCGGATGTTGTCGTATACCGTTCGCCCCTCCTCTACCGCATTGACTATGGTGGCAAAATTGTCATCTGTCAGCACCATTTCCGAGGCATCCTTGGAAACCTCAGTGCCCTTGATCCCCATGGCTATGCCGATATTCGACTTTTTAAGGGCAGGGGCATCATTCACCCCGTCGCCGGTCATCGCACACAGCTGACCGTTATCCTGCAGGGCGGTCACCAGCTTAAGCTTGTGTTCCGGACTGGTACGGGCATATACATCATACTGGTCGACCACTTCCCTGAACTGTTCGTCGCTCATCTGTTCCAGCTCTTTCCCTGTCATCACCTTTTCACCATCACCGATGCCGATCTGACCGGCTATGGTCCTGGCCGTTATAGCATGGTCGCCCGTTATCATCTTTACCCTTATCCCTGCGCTGTGGCACTCCTCGATAGCCCCGACCACCTCATCGCGTGGCGGGTCGATGATGCCGGCAAACCCCAGGAAGGTTACGTTATCATGCAAGTCCTCTTTTTTGAATTCCTTAAGATCCCCGTCCATCTTTTTAAATGCTGCACCCAGTATCCGTTCCCCTTTTGCTGCAACCTCGTTCATTTTTGTTTCCCAGTACCCCTTGTCGATATCCACAGGTCCGCCGGAAGTGTAGTGCCTGCTGCACATATCCAGCAGGACATCCGGTGCCCCGGTAACAAAAGCAAATACATCGCCGTCCACCCTGTTCAGAGTCGCGGAATACTTATGCTCAGATTCAAATGGGATGCTGTCGAGCCGCTCATTCGGAAAATCCTTCAGGCCAGCCTTGTAACTCAGGGTAAGAAGGGCCCCTTCGGTAGGCGTTCCCGTCAGTTTCCAGCTGCCCTCGCTTTCGTTGATCTCCGAATTGTTGCTCATTCTGACAGCCTTCAGGAACTGCCATAAAACCCTGTCCTCTTCATGATCGATCTTCCGGCTCTCTTCAAAAATACCGCCCTCCGGCTGGTAGCCTGTCCCCTCCACCCTGTACTCCTTAACGGCGGTGACAATGGTTTTGGCGGTCATCTCATTCCGGGTAAGTGTTCCCGTCTTATCGGAGCAGATCACGTTTATAGATCCCAGGGTTTCCACCGAAGGCAGGCGGCGTATGATGGCGTTGCGGGCAGCCATGCGCTGCACTCCTATGGCAAGGGTGATGGTCATGATTGCAGGCAATCCTTCCGGGATAGAGGCCACTATAAGCCCTATAGCGGCAAGGAACAGCTCATTGATTGTATAATCGCGGAAAAAATACCCGAATGCAAAGAAAGCACCTGTAATTACCAGGATTATGAGTGAAAGCCATTTACCGAATTTATCTATCTGCTGCAGCAGAGGCGTGGTTATCTCTTCCACCTCCGAGATCATCCGGTTGATCTTCCCAAGTTCGGTATCCGATCCCGTGCCCACCACCACGCCGGTTGCACTCCCGTAAGTCACCAGTGTGCCTGAAAAAGTCATGCATGTCTGGTCGCCCACTATCGAGCCTTCAGCAACCGGCTCCGTATCCTTACGGACAGGGATCGATTCCCCCGTAAGGGGCGATTCCTCAACGCTGAAGTCCCTGGTCTCCACCAGGCGGATATCGGCGGGCACCTTGTCGCCCGACTTGAGCATTACTATGTCGCCGGGCACCAGCTCGTCGGCATCGATAGTCACTCTCCCGCCGTCCCTTTTGACCACTGCATGCAGGCTGAGCATTTTCCGGATTCCCTCCAGGGCTTTTTCCGCCTTGCCCTCTTGCAGGAACCCTATCAACCCGTTGACGACGATCACCGCCAGGATCACCCAGGTATCGATCCAGTGCCCCAGCAGCGCCGTGATGACCGCGGCAACCATCAATATGTAGATCAGTACGTTATTGAACTGGATCAGTAGCCGGTGCCACACGCTTCTTTTTTTACCCCTTGGGATCTCATTCCTGCCGTATTTTTCGATCCTTCCTGAAGCATCATCCGTTCCCAGGCCATTGTCCAGGTCGGTACGCAGTAAATCCAGCACCTCCCCGGCACTCCTGGCATGCCATTTTTCGGAGCTTATTTGTTCTTTAGTTTCCGTCATTTATTTTGAATTTATCCCTTTCGGGGAAAGGGCTCTGTTTCTTCAAATTTAAAACATTTTAACAAACTGGAAGGTTATTTGTTGATCGCCAGCACCGCTTATTGATTAGAGGTATTTGCGCGGGGATAACCGGCTGCATCTAAAAACGATTTGACCGGAAAAATAAACTATAATTGATGTGGAAAAGTTTACAGGAAAATTCTATTTTTCAAATCAAGAAATTAATGCCAGACAATTAATAACTTAGTACAGCCTTTCAAACCTTTATAAAACCCTCCATCCTATGAAAAAAAGAATCAAGGTTGTTCAAAAATTGCTTCAGGATAAAGGATTATATGCCGGGGCAATTGATGGTATTGCCGGACCGGTCACCATGGCCGGCCTTTCCCGGGTAGAAGGATTGAACCGGCAATGGCCTAAGAACCGGCAGCTTATCGGATTTATTCAAATAGCAGCATCAGAAAGAGATATTGATTCGGGGCCTGTTGACGGTCTGTGGGGACCGCGGACACAGGCTGCTTTTGAACAGCTTATTTATCTTCAGGAACACGGAAACCCTCAGCCACCGTGGAGATCTGATGAGGTCATTGTTCCAAATCCCAATCAATGGCCATTACAACACTCCCCGGAGTTTCAGGAATATTTTGGTGAAAGGGGTACCCGGCTTACCACCATTGATCTGCCTTATGAAATGAAATTATCATGGCTATTAACTTCCAGGGTTCGCCGGACAACCTGTCATGAGAATATAGCTGAAAGCCTGGTTCGTGTTCTTCAAAAAGTAAAGGATATCTATGGTAGTAATGAAATATCACGGTTACGGCTGAATCATTTCGGAGGCTGCTTTAATAACCGGAAAATTAGAAATGGAACTTTATGGTCTATGCATGCGTGGGGCATTGCACTTGATTTTGATCCAAATCGTAACCAGTTAAACTGGGGACGCGACAGGGCAGTGTTTTCTCACCCTGATTATGATGAATGGTGGAACTGCTGGGAAGAGGAAGGATGGATAAGCCTGGGCCGAAGGAGAAATTTCGATTGGATGCATATTCAGGCTGCAAGACTGCCGGAATAATATAAATATATCTCTTGCTTCAGATACCTGGTCCTACCCGCATGTAAAATCGAGAGTTGATATTTGAATTGCCTCATTCGATAAGGTTTTCTCATTTTTTTTAATGATCTTGGTCCTCATTGAACCCGGTGCCAGTCATCCGGATCATAACGCCAACATGTTAAACAATTGATTATGTACCACATCCTTCTTGCAAGGATACTTCTTAGATCAACGAAGTCGTAGTGGGTTTTTAAAACTTTATAAAATATGAAAGTAACCGCATTTAATGGCAGTCCCCGGAAACAGGGAAATACCTATCATGCAATAAGGACAGTCGCCGATGCACTGGAAAAAGAGGGTTTGGCAACCGAAATTATCCATGTAGGAGATAAAACAATAAAAGGCTGTATAGCGTGCGGCTATTGTGCCAGGCACAGGAATGAAACATGCGTCACAAAGGATGACGAGGTTAATGGCTGGATACAGCAAATGAAAAGTTCCGATGGTATAATTTTGGGATCTCCCGTGCATTTTTCAGGGATCGGCGGAACGATGAAATCATTCCTGGATCGGGCATTTTTTGTTTCCGGTGTTAACGGGCAGCTGATGAGGCACAAGGTTGGGGCATCCGTTGTTGCCGTCAGGCGCTCCGGCGGTATTTCCGTTTTCAACCAGCTGAACCACTTCCTTAATTATGCCGAAATGCTGCTGCCCACATCCAATTACTGGAACATCATCCACGGTCTGAAGCCTGGAGAAGCATTGCAGGATGAGGAAGGCATCCAGATAATGAGAGTGCTGGGCAAAAACATGGCATGGGCCATGAAACTGGTTAAAACTGGGAAAGGTACAGTGAAGGAACCGGAAAAAGAAGACAAGATTTTTACTAATTTTATCCGCTAATGATTCGCCATATAACAATTTACAAGTATTAATGGTAGATATATAACCGGTAAATGGACTTCCTGTGAGCCACCATTACTGCGCAGCAAAATAAAACCCGGGCCATCGGCGATTTCAACCAGATTGCACGGCAGAGTGTGGCTGATAAATGCGACGGATAAGGGGTTCCCATTTTTCAGGATCTGTTATTCCGAAACAATTTCCTGGTTACCATTCAATGCTTCTCTGTATCCAGCCATCGTCATCCTTCCAATCTGAAGGGTGACGGTCTATAATGACAAGGGTCGGGTAGACCATAGCTTCCAGCTCTTTAAGAAATTGAAGCCATTCATCCCAATGATCTTCAACTGTATTATCCAATGGCTGGCCTTGCATAATCGCAGCCGATTGTTCCATCATGGATTGCGATCCTTTTATCTGAAATTCTATCAATTGTTCGGCCAGTTCGCTTGCCTCTTGAATTTTTCCCTCGGCCATGAGTTTTTGTACCATTTCCATCATTCCCTCCGCGGTCATCATGTCACCTTCAGCATAATCGAATCTTGTCAGGTATTCATGATAAAGGACTTTATCCCGGGTAAGTTTGTTTCCGTGTGCATCAGTCTTATCTGAAAGACCAAACCAGGCATAATCCAGGTATCCATATTGCTTGCAAAGATTACGGTAATCCTCTTCGGAATATTTATCCAATGCATCGGCCATTCTCCGGAAGTGGTTGAAAAAATCAGATGAGCATATCCGATCCCTTGAGACTGTCTTTATGCATCTGACGGTTACCCCAGGTTTTCTGGGAACAGCATATACATGCAAAAAACCAAGTTCCAGAAATTTAACATCCACAAGATGGGAGCGGTAGATACCTGTTTCGACTTCTTCCATGCTGCCGCCTTCCTGGTTGTAAAAACCAACTACCCTATCAACGGGAAGAGGTGAATGGTAAGCCCGTGAAAAACCCGGATCTCCGCTGGTGGTCCTGGAGGGGAGTTGAAAAACATCGTATTCTACTGCCTGGGGAGGCAATGGGGCAACCAGTTTTTCCTGAGCAGAAACACTGGCCTTTGAAAAAATGCCTAAGATCAAGAATCCGAATACAATTAATGTTTTCATATTAGCTGTTTTTATAATTTATAAAGTATTTGAAACAATCAAATTGGAATTATTTAAATCAGAACCATTTAAACAGTTGAGAAATGAAATCACTCTGAAATATACAGTCAAGCCGTAAAAGCCCTGGTTGAAAAAGTTGTTTCATCGTGTTATACGTTTTTTTAATAACGAAAGGTTACCTTAGAGTTACTGGATTTACCGGATTATTCCTTTCGTTAGCAAGTTATTAAATTTCTTTTAACTACACTCCCAAAGTACACATTATTTGAATTGCCAGGCATGAGCATATAATTTCTCGTTTGAAGTGGCTTTAAAAAATGGTATTTTGTGATATATTTCTCCTGTAAAAACAAGAGTCAAAATTTCGTGAAAAAGTTACAAAATTTTGACGGACAGGAGGAACCGCTTCGCTTTCCCATGAATTACACATCAGACTAGCATTACTCAACGTTTAGGTATAACATGTGTAATCGACGAAGTCAATTTTTTTCATCCGTCTGTGTGTATTTTCGG
>SLGC01000178.1 GCA_007123885.1 Bacteroidales bacterium
ATTTCTTTATGGCCGAGGAAGTGTTTCCCTTTGCCTTTTCCTCAAGAAGCCTTCCAAGCAGTATAAATGCGACAATGACAGCCGCCGCCTCAAAATAGACATGCCCGTGCTGGCCCCTGGCATGCCAGAATCCGGGAAAAAGGGTATTAAACACGCTGAATATATAGGCGACACCCGTACCCAGGGCCACCAGGGTATCCATGTTGGCTGAGCGCTGTTTTGCCTTTTTCCAGGCGTTTATATAGAATTCCTTCCCGAACCAGAGGATCACCGGCGTTGACAATATCCACATGATCTCGTTGGCATAGGGCATATCCATATAGAACATGCCGATAATGACAACCGGAAGAGCAAACAACCCCGCCCAGAGGGTATTGAATTTCAGCCTGGCATAATTATCAAGTCGCATCACATCCAGCTCTTCGGCCTGTTCAGGGGTCTCTTTTATCACCAGGTCGAAACCGGCCGATTGTACCGCGCTTTGAATTTCCTCCTCCTTTATGGTATCCTCAAGATAATCAATCGACACCGATGAAGATGCAAAATTCACCGATGCATTTACAACCCCTTTTTGCGCTTTTATTATTGTTTCTGCACTTGAGGCACATGAGGCACACGACATGTGCAGCAGCGGAAAGTTTTTCCTTACCACAGCAGCGCCACCCGTTTTGCTCTTACTGTTATCTGCCCCTTCCGGGGAAAGAAGAACAGGAGCATATCTATTTGAAGCCATAATTTTAAAATTTACCAGATTACTTTGCAAAAATCGGGATAAATTGAGTTTCGGCTGTTATAAGATTTTGGAAAAGAGTTATGAAATTCAGATCACTTCCAGGAAAGATGACAGTATGATTGCGATTGAAATGTATGGAATACGAACTATAAACTAAACAAAAACAGGTAACTTTGATCTAATATTGCTTCGGCAGAAAAATTTTAATAAGGAGAAAAGATGCCCAATGTTGAATTATTTCAGTTACCTGAAGAATTTTTAATTGCAGGAGCAGCTGTTAAAAACGGAATATTTGAAGCATTAAAAAATAAAGCTTTAGCCCGGCAGGAACTGGCTGCTGTTACCGGAAGTGATCAAAGAGCATTATGGACGCTAACGGAAGCCTTGGTTTCTTTGGGTTACATTGAGTATGAAGCCGAAAAATTAAAGCTGACAGAGGCCTGCTATTCCATCTTGTACGATAAGGAAAGTCCGGATTATCAGGGCTTTTCATTTATGCATTCCTATTATCTTATATCGAAATGGCTGGATTTGCCAAAAATTTTAAAAACCGGCAAACCGGTTCCCAAAAGTGAAAGCTTTGAAGAAAAAAGAAGTTTTATAGAGGCAATGAGTTCATATGCCGAAGAAGATGCATCGGATATAGCTGAATACTGCCTTAAAGGACATCCCCCGGGCACAGAGGTACTTGATATCGGGGGAGGACCATTGACCATTGCCCGGGCTTTTGCTCAAAGGGGTGCTGTAGTTACAGTACTGGATCTGCCTGAAGTGGTCGATATGATGAAATCTGAACTTGATCCCGGCCTTCCGGTAAAGATGGTGAAAGGTGATTTTACCAGTAATCTTCCTGAAGGTCCGTTTGCGCTTGCTTATCTTGGTCATATTTGCCATATTTATGGTGAAAAAGAGATAAAAAAATTATTTATTGAAGTAGCCGGTAAGCTAGTAGACGGAGGAAGGGTAATTATTAATGATTTTATCAGGGGAACCGGTCCCTATCCGGCTGTATTTGCTGTTAACATGCTTGTAAATACAGATTCCGGCGGTACATGGACCTTTGAACAATATAAAACATGGCTTGAGGATGCCGGATTTACAGTAACCCCTTATGTGGAGGTTGGTGATAACCAATTGATCAAAGCTCATAAGCAAAGTCAGTGGGCATCCGGCTTATACCGAAATAAAATAACTGATAATGATCCAGTTTGATAGTTTAATGACAACACGGGCGGGACAAACAGAAAAATCTCCAGCTCAGGCGGACAGGAAGGCAGGCATTGTAATCCAATTAAGATAACGAATGATGAAAATATTACTAACTAGTATCCCAGTGCAGGACCCTATAAGGGCTCATGAAATTTATACTTCAATCCTTGGGTTCGAATCCAGGGAGTTCGACCCGGATGCTCAGCTGGCCATAGTGGTATCTCCGGAGGAACCAAATGGCACGGCATTACTCCTTGAGCCCTGCAGCGGAACATTTGCCGAGCAATACCAGAAGGCGGCTGCGGAATCAGGATTGCCAATTATCGTTTTTGGCGTGAACAATGTGACAGAGGAACTCATGCGGCTAAGTGAGGCAGGTATAAAAGTCCGCCCAGATCTGGACAAGCCGGAATGGGGGATTCAGAACATGTTTGAAGATGGGTGCGGCAATATAATAATGCTTGAAGATCTTTCTGACTGACACAAGACTTCATCCTGCGGTCCGCATCAGTAAAACAGGCAGTTAACATGACCGGAACTATGCCGCTAAACCGGCTTGCCACGAAAATTCCACCGGAAGCAGACAAATGAACCGTACCGAAGTAAATGGGGAATCAACAGATTTGGATCATACTGGTGGAAGTTTAATGGGTATAAAGACCGCGACATGGTTTTACTTATTACTACAATAATCGTTCATCAGGTTATTGTATGGCTTGTATTTAGATGTCAGCTGTATTTAACCTTTTTTCCAGAGTGGCTCTCTCATTAGCATTGTTTCAACACTCTTACATTTGGGTGCATATGTATTGCACTGAAGAACCGGATATGCAGGTAATCTACGGTTAAATCCTTCCACCATTATGCTCAATATGATAGGGACATCCTACAACCAGACTATTTGTTAAGCAAAAAACAAAAATCTTAACCCGAACGGAATGGATTTTGATATTATTGGTATATGGATAATTTGTTAATCGTGATGAAATGGTAAAGAAGAAAAGATTATTAGAAAAGATATTCCTGATTATTTTCATTATCCATGTTTCATTTTTACTTTCAGGTTGTGATACTGACCCCCGGCATGTCAAAGATGTTGAGTATGATTTCAGAGAAAATGGTGGCGGATGGGAACCTTTCTTTGCAGGATTTAATGTCGGATGGGAAGAAAGGATGGAACTGGAATCTGATTACCGTGCATTGCCCGAACCGTTGGATACGACCGACTATGGTCACTTCATCAGTGCCAGGAATATTAGTGATGATGTACGAATGCTGTTCAGGACTCAGATTGAAGGATTGGAGCCGAACACCTCATACCTGGTTGGTTATACAGTAAGGTTTGGCACGGAGGTCCCTTCCGGCTGCGTAGGAATAGGCGGGCCTCCCGGTGAAGCCGTAAAAGTAATTGCCAATGCAAGCCAGGTTAAACCTGAAGCGATTGTTGTCGATGATTACTACCACATTAATGTGCAATACCTAAGCAATAATCCCGGAGTATGGTACCAGAATGCCATAATGGGTGATATTGCCAACAGCAGGGTATGTGAGGAAGGTTTCGAGTATGAAATAAAAGAGGTCACCTCAGGTCCGCTTCATGATGCAGTAACCGCCGATGAAAACGGGCGTGCCTGGCTCATGTTTGGTACCCGTTCCGGCTTTGAGGGACGTACAAATCTTTACTATACTTATTTCAGGGCAGTCCTGGCAAGATAATTAAGCTTTCCCTACTGAGCCTGCTGATTCGGGGTACTATACCTGATCAATTTTTACTATTTTTGCGTTTATGCACAAGCCTCATCAATGTGCCCCTGGTGATATATAATTAAATAATAATTGATGAAATCTCTGATTCTTTTTATAGGCTGGTGTATCCTTTTCATACTTTGCTGGCCCGGGATCAGCCATTCACAACTTGATGAAATTCTGTCCTTGCCTGTATTAAAAAAGGGACTGTTTACAAACCTACGCGGGCTCGGATACCTGTACATGATGCATTTTGTCTCGGTACTGCCCAATGCCGCAATCTATTCATGAATTCAAAGGATTCAGCTCAGACACGGCGAGGTAGGGCTGCATTAACCAGGATCATACAATTACCGGCCCTGATGTTCCTGGCACAGGTGAAAGGGTGAGAAACGGCCACTGCCTGGCTGGCCGTCCGGGTTTTTGCGGGCCGGAGACAACAAATAACGTACGAAAATTGTTTCCCATGTGGTGACCGCTGCCCCCGATGTCTAATGGGTCTTTGTATCGGGCATCCGCACCGGGGCATAGAAGTCAGTCCCGGTAAAATAAAAAGGCTATGAGATTTATCAGTACGAAAATACATGCCATCCTGGATTTCCTTATAGGTATTGCTCTTATCGTTTTTCCCTGGATATTGGGCTTTGCAGGAGGGGGGGCGGCTCAAATGGTGCTTGTTTCGGCTGGGATATTGATAGCAGGAATGTCACTGCTGACAAATCATGAGTTTGGGATCTATAAAATTGTACCGATGGAAATCCATCTTTTAGTCGATGCTTTTATGGGCCTGTTCCTGATGATGTCGCCATGGCTTATTGGGTTCGCACATGTGGAGATAGGGCCACATATCCTGATCGGCATACTGGTAATCGTGGTAGCTGTATTCAGTAAGGTCACAACGGCCGGATATTCGCATACTAAAACCTAACCGGTAAATAGCGGGATTTATTCCCCGTTACGGTGCACCCCCGCTTACGCACAACTGCTCACCCTTAACAATATCAGGGACCCGACAACGATAAGCTGTCAAAGGAAGAGCAATTTGACTTCGCGCTTAAGCAGAAATAAAGGGCATATCGTTTCAAACTTCGTCCAAAGGTTTTCTTTTGAGAGTTTTGATGTTTTTGAAGTGGCTGGGAGTCAGTCCTGTAACTTTTTTTGAACTGGCTGCTCAGGTAAGCCACGCTGGAGTAATTCATTCTATAGGCGATTTCGCTAAGGGAAAGTTCATCATAAACCAGCAGTTCCTTGACTTTCTCGATTTTCTGGTTGATAAAGAACTTTTCTATAGGATTGCAGTTCTCTCCAGTGGGCGATACTATTTTCAATTCGTTCATAATTGATCCGATAGGCGGAGACCGATTGCTGGCGGGAAGCAGGCCAAACCGTTATATCAGGGCTGCAGATTCTTTCAGTCGACCGGGGAGGTCTCTGAGCTAGATTTTCAATCGCCTATCTTTGTTTTCAGAAGCTGTGCATTAATGGCAACTATAATTGTGCTCATGCTCATAAGGATAGCTCCTACAGCAGGGCTTAAAATAACGCCGTAGGTATAAAGTACCCCTGCCGCCAGTGGTATTGCCACAACATTATATCCTGTTGCCCAGATAAGGTTTTGCTTTATCTTATTATAGGTGGCCTTTCCGAAAAGGATCAGGTGGGCTATATCTACCGGATTTGAATTGACCAGTATGATGTCTGCTGTTTCTGCCGCAACATCGGTCCCTGATCCAACGGCAATACCTATATCGGCCTGGGCCAGGGCAGGGGCATCATTGATCCCGTCGCCGGTCATTGCCACTATCTCGCCCTTTTGCTGGAATTCCTTCACCTTCTCAAGCTTCTGGTCGGGTAGGATGCCTGCAAACCAGCCATCAAGACCAAGTTCTTCACTTACACTCCTGGCAACCCTTTCATTATCGCCGGT
This sequence comes from Bacteroidales bacterium, assembly GCA_007123885.1. Taxonomy (GTDB): domain Bacteria; phylum Bacteroidota; class Bacteroidia; order Bacteroidales; family PUMT01; genus PXAP01. Next base: position 5,616 of record SLGC01000178.1, read on the forward strand.
CATCATATACAACTTCAGTCCGTGTTCTTTCAATGTCTTGACCGCCTCATAGGATTCTTTCCGGATCTCATCGGCCATGGCAATATATCCGATCAGCTCATTGTCTGCCAGTATGAAAACGATTGTTTCAGCCTCGCTTTTAAAAATATCTTCGGGAACTGAAATTTTATTTTCCTCAAGATAGCCCGGACTTACAACCCGGATCTTGCGGTTTTCAACCTCGGCCTCGATCCCTTTGCCGGTAATTGCATTGAATTTTCCGGCCTCCGGCAGGTCAATTTCCTCCTGTTTGATCTTCTCCATAATGCCAACCGCAAGGGGATGTTCCGATTTTGCTTCCAGGGCTCCCGCAAGCCTTAATACTTCTTTGTCATCCATTTCATCGCTTAATGATCCGTACCTGGTCACCCCGAAATTTCCCTTTGTCAGGGTGCCGGTTTTATCAAATGCCAGCAGGGATATCTTTCTTGAATTTTCAAATGCGGTTCGGTTGCGGATAAGCAGCCCCTTCTTGGCAGATACGGTAGTGGAAATGGCAACCACAAGGGGAACGGCCAGACCAAGGGCATGGGGGCAGGAAATGACCATCACGGTAACCATTCGCTCAAGGGCATAGACAAATTCAAATCCCAGCAGCAGCCAGACTGACAATGTTATTATTCCTCCGCCAAGCGCCACGAAAGTGAGGATCTTTGCGGCCCTGTCGGCAAGATGCTGGGTTTTGGATTTAACTTTCTGGGCATCTTCAACCATCGTTATGACCTTATTCAGGTAACTATCCTTCCCGATGCCAGTGGCTCTTACTTTCAATGATCCGCCGGAATTCACCGAGCCGCCGATAACCTTATTTCCCTTTTCCTTTTTCACCGGCCTGGATTCGCCGGTGAGCATGCTTTCATCCAGATGGCTTTCCCCCTCAATGATCTCCCCGTCGACCGGGATCTTTTCACCGGGCTTTATCA
>SLGC01000302.1 GCA_007123885.1 Bacteroidales bacterium
AATTATCGAAAAGAAATTGCCATGGTCGCTGGTTTTGATTATTTGAGGGGTGAGGCAGCCGTGATTATTGATGCAGATCTGCAGGATCCTCCCGAATTAATACCTCAGTTTATTGAAAAATGGGAGGAAGGTTATGATGATGTCTATGCAAAACGGTTAAGCCGGAAAGGGGAGACTTATGTAAAAAAGATTACTTCACGGTACTTTTATAAAATCCTTTCACGAATGAGTAGTGTGAGTGTTTTAGAAGATACCGGGGATTTCAGGCTTCTAAGCAGCAAAGCACTCGGTTCAATACGTCAGATACGTGAATCTGAAAGATATACAAAAGGGTTGTTCAGCCTTATTGGTCACAGAAAGTACTGTGTGCAATTTCATAGAGCTCCAAGGGCAGCGGGCGTTACTAAATGGGGTTTTTTCAAGCTAATAAGCCTGGCGATCCAGGGAATAACATCATTTTCTGCCGCCCCGCTTAAGCTGACTACCATCCTGGGGTTTATCTTTGCCACGATAGCGTTTATATATATGATAGTTATAGTTCTTAAAACCATCCTTTTCGGGGAACCGGTCCAGGGTTATCCTTCACTGGTAAGTATTATTTTGTTCCTTGGCGGAGTTCAAATGATAAGTCTGGGGATTATCGGAGAATATTTAGGAAAGGTTTTTATGGAAACAAAAGGGAGGCCATTATATTTCGTCCAGGAATATGATTCCGGGGTTAAAAATGAAAACATCACTTCGGCTTCAGACAGGGATCAGGAAAAGATAACACCCATTTTATGAATTTTAGAAAGTATTCAGGGCGAAATGGATTTTTTTTTTTTATTCTGATGTCTGCCGGGGCATTCAGCACATTGATGATTTTCCTGGTTTGCCGCTATTTTAATTTACATTTATTGTTTGCGCCTGTACTTATTCTGACAGTTTTTTACCTGGTAGGTTATCTTTCAATCGAAAAAAAAAACCAAATTCTAAAATATCTGTTATTCGGGTCAGCTCTATTTTTAGCTATCCATTTTTTTTACACAATTTCAAAGAGTTATTCCAGAATCCCTGAATGGGACTATATCGCTTTTTACCTGTATTCATTAGCCGGACAGTCAGGCGGAAATTTTTATGATCCTGAGTTATTCAGGGAAATTTTCAACAGCTATAAACTCACGACCCTGACGAGTCCCGTGTTTTTTGAAGAAGTTGTTGAAGTCGGGTTTCCATATCCTCCTCCGACAATGATCATGTTATTTCCGCTGGGGTGGTTTGATTTGGAAACCGGTTATTTTATCTGGCAAAGTATATTAATTATTTTTCTGATCGCCGGCTTCTGTTTGTTGCTGGATATTTTTTCTTTTAAAAGGAATGAAAGAGGAGAAAAAAAAATATTATTGACACTGGTAATAGTCCACCTTATTCTTTTATTTCCCGGGATTACAAGTTCTTTTAGTTATGCCCAGACCAACCCGATACTTCTTTTTTTCCTCTTGTTAACGTTAAAAAGGATGCATCATTGGGATGCCGGGATATACCTGGTAATTATGATAGTGATAAAACCACTGGCTGTTTTGTTTGCTTTCTATTTTTTGATGAAAAGAAGATGGAATGTTATTGCAGCAGCAACCGTAAGCGGGGTGATAGTTTTAATTATTACAGGAGTGATCTTTGACTTTAATGTTTTTGTGCAGTATTTTGTATCTCCACCTACTGACAGGTTGCCTGAATTTGTCTACTCCGAAACAATTAACAAGTCACTTTCAGCCGTTTTATTAAGACTGCACTCCAGTTACCCCGCTTTTGCGGATCAGACTGTAATCAAACCTCTTATTATAGCCATAAGTTCAATCTTATTGTTATTTACGGTTTTATTATCATGGCGGCTTGCAGGAAAATCCTCCCGGCTTTCATTCCTTATATTTATCCCTTTTGGGTTACTTGTATATCCTGCTTCACTGGCTCATTATTCCCTTTTATTGATTCCTGTTATACTGGTCTTCAGGGAACAATACCACTCTTTTGAAAGGCCTGTCTTTTTATTTCTTTTAATAACAATTTATATTGTTGCGGGTATCAATATGTTTTATTTAAACATTTTGCTTTTATCGTACTTTGCATATCTGTCAGTGAAATTAAAAACAGGGGACCATATAGTTGATCTTAACAAACCCTTGTCATCCGGACGCGGTCATGTCGTGGCCGGGGTTTGCCCGGAAGGCATATTTGATAAAATTCCCGATGCGAAATAAAGATCGGGGTTAAAGCCTCCATCCTTAGGTAATGGATAGTCGGTTGATTCAAGGAATTCAGGTTATAAACAAGAGGATCCTATTATGAAATGCCCGGTCTGTAAAAAATATAATACAACAGAAAAGTTTGAAATAAACTCATATAAAATATTGGATTGTGCGGCTTGCGGTCATCGCTTTACAGGATTAAAGCTTAATAAGGAGGATATTAAAGAGATTTATTCGGATAATTATTTTTTTGAAGGGAAGGATGGTTATCCTGATTATACTCTTGAAAAAGATATGCTGACCGGAAGGGGAGAAAAGTATGCTGAGATCGCATCACGGTTTATGGATCCCGGCACGCTTCTGGATGTAGGGGCTGCTGCAGGATTCCTGATGAAGGGGTTTGAAAATAAGGGATGGAAAGTGGTTGGTGTTGAGCCGAATTCTTCGATGGCCGGTTATGGAAAGGAGAACCTCGGCCTTGATATCACGGTAGGAACAATTGAGGAAGCGAGGTTGGATATTACGGTGGACCTGGTTTTGCTTATTCAGGTTGTTGCGCATCTTTATGATCTTGACGGTTCGATGGATTCAATTAACAGGATTCTGAAAAAGAGAGGTTATTTGCTTGTAGAAACGTGGGATAAGGACAGTTTTATGGCCAGGCTATTGGGCAGACGATGGCATGAATACAGTCCGCCTTCCACTTTGAATTATTTCAGCCGGGAAACCATCGACCTTCTAATGGGCAGACACGGGTTTGAGAAAATTTCATCAGGACGGCCCGGTAAAAAACTGCATTCGCGGCACGCAAAATCATTGTTAAGGCATAAACTGGAAAGCAGCAAGTCTTTTAAGTGGCTCGCTGGTTTTGAGAAGATCCTTCCGGAGAACAAATATATTCCCTATCCCTCTGAGGATCTCTTCTGGGTTTTATACCGGAAAACCGGAAGAAGTTGAGTTATGAAATGTTTTTTTTCTTTTAAAAAGTTAAAAAATGTTGAGGATATTTTTTTTTTTTGTAAATTCATATAATACATTTTTATGAAAAACTAATATAAATAATATGCAATCATGCCCGGTTAGCTGGGCAATGAGGATGAGTTGAGTTTTTAAGGTTGGTTAACCGGACATGATGAAAATTATTTTACCTGAAAGGCGTCTTTTAAAAAAGACAGCGGCAGTTGATTATTATGATTGGTATTATATGTTCCCAATCGGCATGGTAATGAGGTACCGGCTGAAAAAAATAGTGCAGCTCATGGGGGATGAAACCTATCAAAATTTACTCGAGTTGGGCACTGGCAGCGGGATTTTTTTGCCGGAATTATCAAGACATTGTAAAAATCTGTTTGCAATAGATATTCATGGAATGTCTGACCATATGCAGGATTTGTTCCATGCTTATAAATTAAGGAATTGTGAGTTGAGTACTCAAAGCATTGAGTACACAAATTTTCCCGACAATTTTTTTGATGCAATTGTTGCAGCAAGTGTGCTGGAGTTTCTGGAAGACCTGGACAAGGCCGTTAACGAGATCAGGAGGATCCTGAAAAAGGATGGTGTATTTATTACAATCTGCCCTATGGAAAGCAGGTTCCTGGATTACCTGATCTCACTTTATTCACTAAGGCCCCCCGGTGAAGAATTCGGGGAATCAAGAAAATATGTTACTACAACTCTTGAAGAAAATTTTGAGGTCCTTGTCAAAGGTTATATGATGCCTCTGGTGGGGAAATATTATCCCCTCTATACTCATTATAAACTGAAAAATGCAAACCCTTAAATCAGTCCGGTCATCCAGGAACAGCGAAAAAACTCCGTCATCTAAAACCGTACCCGGGGATAAACCCGGGAAACCCTCTGTAACAATCATTATTCCAGCTTACAATGAAGAGATAATTATCAAAAGGAACCTTGAAGTTTTTTACAGGTTTATGGAGAGACTTGATGATAAATGCGACTGGGAAATCCTGATTGTAAACGATGGCAGCAATGATGACACCGGCACACTGGCCGGGGAATTTGCCCGTGATAATCCCAAACTGAAAGTTGTCCACCACATCGTGAACATGAATCTGGGAAATGCCCTTAAAACCGGCTTTGCCAATGCATCCGGCGACTATACAATCACTATGGACCTTGATCTGAGTTATGCTCCCTGGCATATCGAAAAGATACTGGACACCCTAGTTGCAACCCAGGCTGAGGTTGTTGTGGCATCTGCCTACATGAAAGGCGGGAAAATTACCGGGGTCCCTTTTATGAGAAGGAAGATGAGCAGGATTATAAACTTTTTCATGAAAATAGCAGCCCAGCAAAGCTTCAATACGTTTACCGGAATGGTCCGCGGTTACCGGACCGGTTTTATAAAAAATCTTAATATCAAGTCAACCGACTACGAGATAAATCCTGAGATACTATATAAATCAATGATCCTCAGGGCACGGATTGTTGAGATACCCGCCCACCTGGACTGGACCGAACAGAACAAGGTTTCGGGCGAAAGAAGTTCGAACCTTAAGGTTTTCCGGGGGATCCTTTCGGGACTGATGTCATGTTTTATTTTCCGGCCCTATATTTTTTTCCTTGCGGTTGGTATAATATTGTTTTCGGTATCGATGTACATAATAGGATGGATATTTATCAATACTTTCCGGGTGTATCCTGAAATCACAACAATAACCGAAGTGTTTGCCGACAAATTCTCCCAGGCTGTCGGACTTACATTTGAGAGAAGGCCGCATTCATTTTTTGTTGGCGGCATTTCTCTTATTGTATCTCTTATCTTTTTTGCAATTGGATTTCTGTCACTTCAGAACAAAAGGTATTTTGAAGAATTGTTCCATCTGAACACAAATGTGCTACGAAAAAAAGGCTGATGCTTAAACCTGACTACAGGCTCATTTTAGTACTATTGTCTCAGTTCCTTGTATTTGCTGCTATAAATGGATTCGGCACTTTAAATTCCGACGATATCTATACCGTTCACTCAACCTCGGGTAATTTCCTTAAAAGTCTTCATCAGGCAATCCACTTTGAAATGCAGGCTCCGCTATATTTTCTCCTGATGAGTTTATGGAGGGAAGTATCGGAAACGCTTTCCTGGGCGAAACTATTTCATTACCTCAGTTTTCTGATAAGTACGGTTTTTTTCTATAAAATACTCAGAATGCTGGTTTCCACCAGGAAGGACATATTCATTTTGCTGTTGTTTTTTGCATTGCATCCTTTTTTGTTTTACATCAGCAATGACCTGAGAAGATACTCCCTGGCACTTATGTTTGCAGTTATTACATTGTATTATTTCATAAGGATATACATAAAGGGTTATAACGGCAGGACAGACCGCATCTATCTGATAATTTTTTCAACGGCGGGGATTTTCAATGACTATTACCACACTTTTCTGCTGGCTTCTTTAGGGGTGGGGATTATTTTTTCAGACAATAAGAATAAATGGAATTATTATCTGGATATGATTATTCCTTTTGCAGGTTTTCTTATATTATCCGGGATTATTTTATACCAGATCGGCAGTTCGGGCGATTGGGCTCTTTCATACATTGAATCCGGGCTGATTGTTTCCACCTTTAAGCACATTTTGTTTTTAATGGAATCACAGACTTATACTTTTCTGAATTTCGGACCGGCGGGGAATGTGTTGCTTCGACTTACGGTAATTGCCGGACTGTTATACCTGATTAAAACGGGACCGCTCAGGTATCCGGTATTGTATATATCTGCTGCATTTATGATTATCATATATTTGGTGGTCATTTTTTCCTTAAGGAGCACATCTTTGCTAAGCCTGGAATACACGGCATTCTACTACCCGTTGATTTTTTTGTGTTTTGCTCTTGTCCTGGTAAATGCATTCAAAAATGACCTGGCTAGGGCCGGGACCCTAATTGCCTTCATTGCGCTCTTCTTCTATGGATATCATAATATACATGATTCAAGGAATCAATTCCGGAAAGAGCTGAAAGAATTGTCAGCTACGATCGGTGGATCTTTTTCCGATATGGTGGTTTTTGTTTTTAATCCGAAGGATGCCGAGGTAATAAATTTCTATGTGGATGATATTGACAAACAGGTTATTGGGGTGCCGGGAAGACTGGACCTCGAGGTTTACAGTTATTCAGCAAGGACGGTTGAATCTAAGGAGCAAATCAGAAGCGTGCTGACAAACGGGCTTATTGGGAATACTGAATTCCTGGTGATTTTCCGTAGGCGTCATCTAAATTCAAATACCTATAACTCAAATATGTTCCTTCAATATTTAAATGAGAATTATGATTTGCGGTCATCTGAGGATTTCGGATCATTTCTGATCCTTAAGTACG
>SLGC01000324.1 GCA_007123885.1 Bacteroidales bacterium
GAAAGATTTTCGGGACAAAAATCCCGAAACTGAAAGACTCAAACCTGTCAAGTGGCAGGATGTTGCCGGATGGAAATATATTCCGGGGGGCTCGGTGACGATCTCAAATGACGGACAATGGTTTGCATACTGGTACAGTCCAAATAAGGGAAACTCAGAGCTGATAGTCCAAAACGGGGCCGATGATACCCGTAAAACCCGGGATATCGGAGAAATACCCGGCGGATTAGGTTCACCCGGTGCTATAGCTTTCAGCCATAATTCAAGATTTATGGCATTTATGGTTTACCCCACCGAAGAGGAGAAAGAGAAGGCAAAGCAGGGTGAATCCCCCTCAAACAAGCTGACCCTTATAGATCTGCAGAGTGATGAGGAGACCACCTTTGAAAATGTGAGATCATTTTCATTTTCAGGAGAAAACCCCGGCTGGCTCGCTGTTCATCTTACTACACCAAAACCTTCGGGAAGCAAAGAGGCTGGAAAGGGGACCGACCTGCTGCTTGTCAATCCCAGAAAGGGTAGCACTTTTAATTTCGGGAATGTTTCCGAATATGCATTTGACAAGAAGGGCAACTGGCTTGCCTGGCTTACAGATGCATACGGAAAGGCAGGAAACGGTCTGCAGTTGCGTAATATGAATACCGGAGAGGTATTATCTCCCGAAAGCGACAAGGCCGGATACAGGTATCTGAACTGGACAAAGGAAGGGAACGGACTGGCTATCCTGAAGGGAAAGGAAAGTGAGGATTTTACCGGAGATGTTTATTCTGTTATCGGTTTTCGCGGGTTTGGCAAAGGCGGACCGGAAAAGGTACTTTACAATCCGCACGAAGACCCTTCATTTCCGGATGAGATGACCATCAGTCCCAATTATAGTCCCCGCTGGTCGGAAAACCTCAACACCCTCTTTTTCGGGATACACCGTAACGAGAGAAAGGATAAGGAAGATGCGGCCGAAGACGATGAGCAGGCAGAAAATGATTCCCTGACGACGGCAGGCACCTGCAAATCTGATAATGACACGATCGATTCCGCAGTTAATGACATCCCGGCCAGAAACACTGATGAAAAGCCTGACCTGATATTATGGCACTGGAAAGACAGCCGCCTTCAGTCGGTCCAGAAAGCCCGTGAAACTGCAGATAAAAATTACTGCTATCTTTCCCTTTACCATACAGGGGAGAATAAATTCATCCGCCTTGCAGACGATGAGGTGCGGACAGTCAATGTTGCCCCCCGGCAGAAATTCGCCCTGGGTATAGCCAACAGGGAGTATGAGTTGTGGGGAAGCCTGAGCGGTGAAAACTTTGCCGATATTTATATTTTCAACCTCACCACGGGCGAGCGCAGCATGTTACTTGAAAGGCACAGGATGCTCACGGGACTGTGGACTTCGCCTGATGGCGAAAAGTTCGTCTATTACAGAGAGGGCGAATATTATGCGGTAAGTTTCGCAACGGGGCAGGCCGTAAGCCTTACTCAGAATATTCCGGCATCGTTTGTCGACGCGGAGTTCGACAGAAACGTCGAGTACCCGCCCACCCCTTTCTGGGGATGGACAAGCGACAGCAGGGAGGTGCTGATAAGAGACAACTGGAACGTGTGGAAGGTTTCGGCCGACGGGAGAAGGTTTGAAAATATCACCCTTGACGGGGAAAGGAACGGAAAACGCTATCAGTACCGGTTCCGGCTCGATCCTGAAGAGGAAGGCATTGACCTGAGGCAGCCACTTTTTATGCGGGTTTTTGATGAGGGCACCAAGAAAAGCGGGATAGCCAGGATTGACAGGGGAAGAAGCGGAACGTCGCTGCTACTCTGGGATGACGCCCTGTACGGCAACCTCAGAAAGGCAAAAGACAGGGACATCTATTTTTATACACGGGAAACGGTGACCGATCCTCCCGATTACTATTCTTCTGCGGGCAGGGATCTGAACGGCCATAAAAAAATTACCGGGACCTTCCCCGAACAGGAGGAGTTTAACCTCTCTCCAGGCTCAAAGCTATTCTCATTCGTAAGCGATCAGGAAGACACCCTGCAGGCAGCCCTGTTCCTCCCTGCCGGTTACGAAGAGGGTAAGCAATACCCGACTGTTGTCTACATCTATGAGAGGCTCACACAGGGACTAAACAGCTATTCACGGCCCTCATTCCCCGGCGGGGGATTTAACCGTGCCATGTACACCAGCAACGGCTATGCAGTCCTGATGCCCGACATAGTATATAAGCTTAACGACCCCGGCATGTCGGCCGTCTGGTGTGTGCTTCCGGCGGTTGACGCGTCAATTGAAACCGGTATTGTCGATCCGGAAAATATAGCCATTCACGGCCACTCATGGGGAGGATACCAGACATCTTTCCTGATAACGCAGACCGGCAGGTTCAAGGCGGCGGTGGCAGGGGCGCCGCTCACGAACATGATAAGCATGTACAGCCTTATCTACTGGAACACCGGCAGCACCAACCAGCCGATCTTCGAAAGCAGCCAGGGAAGGCTCACCCCGGGTTACTGGGACAACTGGGATGCATTCAAGCGCAACTCCCCGGTTTACTATGCCGGCAACGTGACCACCCCTCTGCTGCTGATGCATAATGACAAGGACGGGGCGGTGGATTTTACCCAGGGGATTGAATATTACAACACTTTACGCAGGCTGGAAAAGCCTGTTATAATGTTGCAGTATGAGGGAGAGAATCACGGACTGAGGAAAACTGCCAACCAGATAGATTATGCGGTTAGAATGATGGAGTTCATGGACCATTATCTTAAAGGGGATAAAGCGCCGGCATGGCTACGGGAAGGCGTACCTCTCAATGAAATGAAAAAGCATCTTGAAGAGCGACCGGCGGTAATTACTGGTTTATAAACCCATAGTCTGATTCACACTAAGCTGAGGTCCCTGACAGATAGAACCGGGAATCCCTTTGCCGGATATGGAAATGCCTCAGTCCTGCCTGTTACCTTAACAGTGAATTAAAAGATTCTCCGGCGGCTGGAACGGTCCCTGTTGCTTTATCATAATATTGTGCATCAACAACAGCTATAGATGCCATATTTACGATTTCCCTGACCGAACTTTCGATCTGAAGTATGTGTACCGGTTTGCCCAGCCCCAGGAGGATGGGGCCAACAGCCTCTGCTCCTCCGATCTCCTGCATCATTTTGTAGGAAATGTTCCCTGAACTGAGATTCGGAAAAATCACAGTATTGATATCCATATCTTCCAGCCTGGTAAAGGGGAATCTTATCTGGCGCAATTTTTTGTTGAATGCGAAATTGGCCTGCATCTCCCCGTCTACAATCAACCCCGGATAATCCCTGTGCAGTATATCCACTGCCTCACGTACCCTTTTCGGACTTCCCTCTTTTATGGATCCGAAATTGGAATAGGACACCATGGCTATCCTGGGTTCGATATTGAATTTTTTGACGGCATGTGCAACCAGCAATGTTGTATCAACCAGTGTCTGCGATGAAGGCTGGATGTTGACGGTTGCATCTGCAAAGAAAAAGAACCCTTTTTTGGTGATCATAAGATACATGCCGGCGATATGATTCATGGCGTTGTTTGTACCCACAATCTGGAGTGCCGGCCTGATTGTTTCTGCGTAACGGGATGAGAAACCTGACAGGAAAGCATCCGCATCACCTGTTTCAACCATCATCACTCCAAAATAATCGCGGTTATGCATCTTTTCCAGGGCTTCGTCGTAAAGCATCCCTTTTCTCTGCCGCCGTTCATAGAGCAATGAAGCGTATCTTTCCCTTCTTTCCCGTTCCTCATCGCTGTGAGGATCAATTATGACAGAATTATTCAACTGCAGACAATTATCGGAAATGAGCCTGTTGATGTTTTCCCTGTTTCCCAGCAGGATAGGTTCGGCAATTCCATCACATACAACCTCCTGGGCAGCCTTGAGGATCTTAAGGTTATTTGCTTCGGCAAATACAAGCCGTTTGGGATGTTCCTTGGCCTTATCCCTTATTGCACTGATAAGCCGGTTTTCAAAACCCAGCCTGGTGCTAAGTTCAGTTCTGTAAGCATCCCAGTCAGTTATAATGCTTCTTGCAACTCCTGTATCAACAGCTGCTTTGGCTACGGCCAGGGAAACGGTGGAAATAAGCCTGTGGTCAAGCGGCTTGGGTATAAGGTACTCCTTTCCGAATGTCAGGTTTTCCTGGCCGTAAGCCTTGTTGACATAATCAGGTACCAACTCTTTGGCAAGCCGGGCCAGGGCATGACAGGCAGCAATTTTCATCTCCTCATTAATGGTTGAAGCCCTGACGTCAAGAGCCCCTCTGAATATGAAAGGAAAACCAAGGACATTGTTCACCTGGTTTGGAAAGTCTGAACGTCCGGTAGCCATAATTACATCATCCCTTGCGGCCAGCGCATCATCCCATGATATTTCAGGCACAGGATTGGCCATGGCAAATACAATAGGATCATCAGCCATACTTTTCAGCATTTCCCTGTTAACAACATTTCCTACCGATAAACCCAGAAAAAGGTCGGCACCCTGCATAGCCTCCCGCAGGGTCTTCGCTTTTGATGAAGTAACAAACTGTTGTTTTATGCTGTTAAGATCATTCCTCCCTTCATTCAAAACCCCCTTACTATCAACCATAATTATATTTTGAGGATCGACACCAAGTGAAATATAGAATCTCGAGCAGGATACAGCCGATGCCCCGGCACCATTTACCACGACTTTGAGAGTGGATATATCCTTGCCATTGATTTCCAGTGCGTTAAGCAGTGCTGCTCCGGAAATAATAGCTGTGCCGTGTTGATCATCATGGAATACCGGTATATCCAGTTCTTTTTTGAGCCTCTCTTCGATCTCAAAACATTCGGGAGCTTTTATATCCTCAAGATTGATACCGCCAAATGTAGGAGATATTGCTTTTACTATTTCAACAAGTTTGTCCGGGTCATTACAATCTACCTCAATATCAAACACATCTACATCACCAAATACCTTAAACAATAATCCTTTGCCTTCCATAACAGGTTTTCCTGCCAGTGCGCCTATATTCCCCAGTCCAAGCACAGCGGTTCCATTTGAAACAACCGCCACGAGGTTGCCGCGGGCAGTATACTTGTATGCCTCATCCGGATTTTTATGTATCTCCTTGCATGGTTCGGCAACTCCAGGTGTATAGGCCATTGAAAGATCCCATTGGGTACTGTAAGGCTTGGTAGGTATTACTTCAATTTTCCCCGGTTTGCCTTTACTGTGGTAATTCAGGGCTTGTTGCCTGCTAATTTCAGACATGCGTATTCAGATTTTTATGTTAGGAACTAAAATTTCAATGACCTGTAAAGTGTTTATTGCTCATTATCAGGATTGTGAGAAGCCATAGGATTTGCGACAAGTTCATCATATTCCATCCTTTTCTTATAAATATCACAGGCAAGGTAGATGGCATGCCTGAAAGGTTCCGGAGAGGCTTCATTTTTCCCGGCCAGTTCAAAGGCAGTTCCATGTGCAGGGGAAGTCCGTACAACAGGCAATCCGGCAGTATAATTAACTCCTGTTTCAAAGGCGAGGGCCTTGAAAGGAGTAAGCCCCTGATCATGGTACATGGCCAGAATAGCATCAAAACGAGTAAAACTATTGGATGAAAAAAATCCATCGGCCGGGAAGGGTCCCAGGGCCATTATCTTTTCCTCACGGGCGAGATCGATCGCAGGCTGGATTATTTGTGTTTCCTCCTCTCCGATCAATCCCTCTTCGCCTGCATGAGGATTTAGCCCCAAAACAGCGATACTTGGTTTACGGATGCCGAAATCACGGATCATAGATTTGTTCAAAATGCGTAATTTCCCAAGGATCATCTCGACCGAAAGCAAACCGGGTACTTCTTTCAAGGAAACATGACCTGTTGCTACCGCAACCCTCATCAGATTGCTGACCATTAACATGACAAAATCGCCGGCATTAAACTCATGAGCGAGATATTCAGTGTGTCCGCGAAAATCAAAATTGTTTGATTGAATATTATGCTTATTCACCGGGGCGGTAACAAGAACATCTATTAATCCCTGTCGAAGATCATTGACTGCACATTCAAGTGCTTTAACCGATGCGTTACCGGCCATAATGGTGTGCTTGCCAAGTTCAACCCTGATATTATCATCAAGGCAATCTATGATATTGACCCGTTTGGGATTTGCCTCTACAGCAGTTTTAATATTGTTAAAACTAAAATTGTTAATGTTCAGAGCCTTGCGATGATATGCCCCCACTTTGGGTGATCCGTATACAATGGGGGTGCATAAATCAAGCATCTTGCTATCCATCAAGGCTTTAATAATCACCTCGTATCCTACGCCATTAATATCTCCGTGTGATATGCCAACTCTGATCTTGGATTTATCCATAATTTGTTTTTAGTGTTGAGATTCTTACTTTAATAAAACATAACGCCCCTGAAATGGATCACATCACATTTAGTGATATTCTTCTTCATTTGTATCGGAACCATTCCACGATCCGGAACAGATTAAAAAATAAAATTAATTAAA
>SLGC01000081.1 GCA_007123885.1 Bacteroidales bacterium
TGTCATATATGATTTCGGCAACATATTCCTTCACTGAATTGCAAGGTGTGGAGTATGTCCGTTTTGATTTCGATGAGGGTGATCATGCAGTTCCCGGAGTGTACTCCCGAAGACTCTGGGAGGAATTGACCAGGCCATTAACAAGATAGTAGTTAAAAATTCAAACCTGCTCCTTTGCCCGATTGCAGATACATTTCTCGTTAACGGTCACCTTAGTGTTAGTGTGAATGATGGTGCCTGGCCGGATCCGGATATCAATATTTTTGTTATATTGTTGCAAAAAAAAACAAAATGAACCGGTTGAGGCTATCTGTTTCCAGACAGGAAAGCTATATGCAGATCAACCCCGGTTTTCAGTCTAAACCTAAATTCTATAACTATGGAACGACGAAATTTCCTGCTAAATGTTGGTGGTATTCTCGGTGGATTGGGAGCCATAAAATCATTTTCCTCTTTCGCGCCGGTGCGGGAGAACTTCCCTCAGTATTCCGAATTTCAAAACTCCTCCAGGTCTGATATTATGAACCGCATTGGTGTTCCCATTGTGGTCAAACCTGTACTTCTATACAATCTGCTTGAACGAAAGGAAGCGGATTCATGGAGGGAATGGGGAGGACTTAAAACGCCTGATGATGTGGATAAAGAGATTTCAAGGATTAATGAAGAGTTAAGGAAGCTGGAGATCAATTCCGATTTCGGAATGAAGTTATTGCCTCTTTTCGAGGTTAATTCGGATGAAAAGGCCACGGAAGCAGTCGATTCTGATTATGATGTACTTTTGCTTTATGCAGCGGGCACAGCCGGTACCCGTATGTACGATGCAAAATGGATCAATATGCTTACAAATACCGGAAAAGACGTAGTCATGTTTCTCAGACACAAATCCGGGCCGGTTTATCTCTGGTATGAGATCGCCCATACAAAACTTTTGAGATCGGCGTCAGATAATTTCACCCACCCCAGCATGGATCTTGAGGATATTGTAGTTGATGATTACAACCAGGTTCTTTTCCGGCTCAGAGCACTTTACGGATTGAAGAATGTCAAAAATACCACCATACTGGCAGTAGGAGGGATGGGAAGTTGGGGAGGATATACTGAACTTGCCAGAAAAACTGTTGCCAATGTGTGGCAGTTAAATGTAAAAGAGCTTGAAACCGGTGAATTTGTTTCACTTGTCGAAAGAAAGATCAGTGACAGATCTTCAATGAAAGCAGCTGAAAGAGATACACAAGATCTTATTTCACATCATTCAACCCTCTCTGTAAATACAGACAAGGAATTTATCGTCAGGACATTTATCCTTTATTATGTAATGAAGGATCTGATGAATAGTTATGGGGCTGAAGGAATAACTATCAATGGTTGTATGGGTATCAGCACTTCAGTCTTAACAACTCCATGTCTGGCATTCAGCCTGGTAAATGACGAAGGTTTAATGGCTTTTTGCGAATCCGATTTTAATGTAATACCTTGCGGTATCCTTCTACGTCATATTTCGGGTAAACCTGTTTTTCTTAACAATCCTACCTTTCCCCATGATGGGATCACTACATGCGCCCATTGTCACTCACCCAGGAGAATGAATGGAAAAGATCTGGAGCCTACACATATATATACACATATTGAATCCGATTATGGTGCTGCTCCAAAAGTTGAATTCCGAAAGGGTCAACTTATTACCAGTATTGTACCAAATTTTCAACAGGATAAATGGATTGGATTTTCAGGTAACATTATTGCTCATCCATTCTATCCTATATGCCGTTCACAATTCAATTGTACTATTGATGGTGATTGGAAAAAATTGCTTCAAAACATGCAGGGATTCCATTGGATGACCTGCTATGGCAATTATTTGCAGGAGATTGGTTATGCAGCAAAAAAGGCAGGAATTCAATTTGACAATATTTCTACCGGCCAATGGCCCCCCTGATCTGGATCTGTTCATCTTAACAGTATGCAGTTTGCTGTTGACAACACTTTTACTTCCAGTCATTATCCTGATCCCGTAGTTGAGATCAGCTGCCTTCTTCCTCTATTTCTGCACTTACCATCCAGTTAATTCCAAACTTATCTGTGAAACTACCATAATAGGCTCCCCAAAAGGTTTGATCCATTTGCATTATCACCTTTCCATCCTTCGAAAGTTCGTTAAATATCCTGTCTGCTTCCTGCCGGGTGCCGACATCAACGGACAATGAGAAATTGTTGCCCGTGACCACAGGTGCCCCCCACGATTCCAGGTGATCACTTCCCATAATGCTGGTTTCTTCACTTATGGGCAGGCTGATATGTAGGATCTTGTCTTTATCCTCTTCACGTACAGGCGGTACATCCTCCTGGGATGGCATGTCGGTATATCTGGCAATATATGAAAACTCCCCTCCGAATACCTTTTTATAGAAGTTAAAGGCTACTTCGCAGTTTCCTTCGAATTGAAGATAAACATTAACTGTTGCCATAAGCAGAATAATTTAGGTTTCAACTATCATGTTTCCCGGTCCCGTGAAATAAGCCTGTTTCTTCAGGTTCCGGCTATTTTCAATTAAACAAAATTCATTCGAAAAAGTTAGGGGAGGAGGGAAAGCTGCACTGAAAGTCGTAGCCTGATCGAAAGCGAAGGCCGTGTCTTCTCATGAATAGTCCTGTATATCAGGGAGTTGTGGCCGGATCAATTGGAAGCGCTTTATTTGCAATCCCAAAGGGAATATGAACCAGGGGGATCTGATCCATATGTTCAAGATGTATAGTCTGATCGTCAAAATACATATGAGGCTTCATGATCTCAAGTATCCTTTTTTTCTCAATGCCTCCAAGGAAGAATACTTCATCTACTGAAACACCCCAGCTTTTAAGGGTGTTAACCATTCTCTCATGAGAGGGTGCGCTGCGGGCTGTTATTATGGATATTTTCAATATCCTTTTGTATCTTTTTTCCTCATTGATCTTTTTTGATTCGAGCTTCTGGAAAAATGAAATTTTCCTGAACAGATCCTGCAGCGGACCGGGATTATGGGGGACAAGGGAAAGCTGCGTCTCGGATTCATGAAATTTGTCCAGATCGTTGGTGGTCTTGTAAATGATTTCCGCAGCGTCATCTGCCAGCACACCGTCAAAATCAAAGGCAATTCTCAACTCATTATCATTATCGTCATCCAGTATCTTCGTATCCAGCACCTTTCCGGCCGGGAAACCTGCACCGATCGCATTGGTTACATCCTCAGGGTTTGCAGATAGGAACAGTGAGGCATTAAAACCCGGCAGATATTCAAAGGGAGATCTTCCTGAAAAGAAAGCAGCCCTTGAAATTTTCAAACCATGTTTCCTGATGGATCGAAAAACCCGCATTCCGGTTTCAGGACTGTTCCGGGAAAGGAGCACCACTTCAACAGGTTCCTGGTCAGGAAAGGCATTGTTAAGATTAAGGAACCGGCGTATAAAAGGAAAGGCAACTCCTTTTCTCAGTGTGTTATCAAGGTTAGCTTCCTGAAATTTCCTGTATTCCTCAACTCCCTTTTCACGGTAAATTTTATCTGATTCAGAGAGGTCAAACAGAGCGCTTGAAGCTATTGCAATAACCAGTTTTCGTTCAATCGGATATGACATGGGAATTTAGTGATTTACCTTTCGGGGAAGGTGTCGTTTATGCAAAAGCTCTGATTAGCTCAGCAGCCGAAACCTGGTTCCTGTTTTTTATGGTTCTTTTCCCTTCGGAAATTCCTGTAACAGTACATTCACCATAAGCAGTGCAGTTCCCGCTGTTATCAGGTGAATGGCCTTTGCATACCCTGAGCACATCGGGAGATATCTCATCGATGATCACGATTTTGCCATCTCCGGATACTAATCTTCCAAGTTCGAATTTTCCATCTATGACATGCATATTTTTTGAGGCAAACTCGACGGAAACTATTTCAGCGATATTTTTCACAAGTTCGACACTTCCTTTTATCTCTTCATTGCTCATGGCACCGGTTTCTTCAAGTGCCTCAAGGGTGATCAGAACATCGCTGTCTCCTTTTGTCCAAACCTCCACCACCTTATGAAGGTTCTTACAGGGCCTGACAAACGGATACCTTCTCCAGAAGCTTCCGGTGGCATTGTTCCTCCAGGTAAATTCAAGGTTAAGCAGGGGGGCGGAACCGGGAAATTCCGGTGATTGCACCGGCATACTGAGAGGAATTGCCGGCTCAACTATCATTTCATTTTCACCGGTCATTTCAATAAAATGCGAGGGAATACCATTGTCTTTCAACAGCCTGAAGAAATGGGCGGCAAATTTGCATGCGATTGCGCCTTTGCCGGGGATTTCACCAACTACTACATCATAACCGGGATCAAATACAGGTTTACCGTTTTCTACATAGCCGGTGGCCCTGTCGGTGAAAACCAGGCGGTATTTGCCCCTATACTGTCCCCCGGTTATATCGTAAACATCTTTTGATTTTCCCCGGTAAACGAGGTTTTTATCCTGCATGATCAGCTTCTTATAGTTATTACTGTTTCCGGATAACGGTCTGGAAGCCTCTCATATTACATGTTGAGGCGGCTGCCCATAGATTGGTATCCGGGATTTGATGTCTGTGCAAAAGTAAGCTGCCGGATTTTCTTATGCAAATCATTTTTTATTTTGCACTAATAGCAATTGGTTTTTATCCATATTTTGTAAAAAGAAATAAGTGCAGGCGTCCGGCTTGCTGCATGTAAGTTCGGCCAGGCTTTCGGGGTTTATGTTTTCAGGGGTAATGAAAATATGAACCTGCTGCCTTTGCCAAACTCACTTTCTGCACGGATCTTGCCCCCGTGTTTTTCTACAAATTCCCTGCAAAGAATTAATCCCAAACCTGACCCTTTTTCACCCACAGTGCCTATTGTCGTACCTGCCAGACCGCCCGTGAATAATTTACCCGCTCTTTTCTTGCTGATTCCGGTTCCGTCATCTGCAACAGTTATTTCAATACTGCCTGCAGCTGGTAAAGCGGATATTTCAACCCTGCTTTTCCCAAATTTTATTGCGTTTGATACAAGATTGCGAAGTATGGTTTTTAACAAATTGGGATCGGCATATATATCTGTCTTTTCTCTTGTTAATATGTTTAATGATATATTTTTTGCCAGGGCCTGCGGATCCATCACATCCTTCACCTCCTGCAAAAGGGGATCCAGATCCAGATATGCGGGATGAAAACCCGTTTTTCCAGTTTGCTCTGAGGCCCATTCCAGCAGGTTATCAAGGATGGTAAGCGCAGATATTGATGAAGAATTGATCTGTTCCAGAAAGGTTTTTTGCTTTTCCTTATCGTAATGACCGGAATATTTAAGCAAAAGATCAGAAAAGCCTGATACAGCGCTTAATGAGCCCTTCAGATCATGGGCAATTATTGAAAATATCTTATCCTTTGTCTCATTCAGATCCCTTAGCTGTTGTTCAATATTCTTGATATCCGTGATATCCCGAACGGCAGAGCAGAATATATATTTATCGGGACCGAACATAATAGGGAACACTATAGCCTGGATAATCCTCTTTCCCTTACCAGGTACGATTATTTCATTCTCAAAACCGGTATTATACAGCTCAGGATGTTCCAATGAAGTATATTCCCTGAATTTTTGATTGATTAATTTCCTGTTTTTAAGTTTTCCGGAAAATAAGTTATACTGGATAGCTTGCAGTTTTTTACCAACAGCCTCTTCTGCCTTGACCCCGAAAACCTTTTCCGCGCCGGAATTCCAGAGAGTAATTTTGCCGGTTTTTTCATACAGGATGATTCCGTCGCCTGTCTGCCGGATTATTTTTTCCAGCTTTATTCTCGCCTGGTGTAAGGCTTCCCCGGTTTTTTTCCTCTCAGTGATGTCCCTGCATATGCTGATCAATACCTCCTGGTTGTTTCGGTTTATCTTCCTGCAATTGATCTCAACCTCGAAGATTTTTCCTTTTCCCGACTTGTGTGTTGTCTCAAATTGTGCATATCCGGTTTTATCCAGTATTTCAAGTTGTTTCTTCATTAACACGTAAACTTCCCGCCCGGCCAGGTCCAGTTTGGATATATGCATTCCCTGGAACTCTTCTGCTGTATAACGGTATTTTTCGCAGGCAGTTTTATTCGCCGAAAGGATCACTCCCTCAGCATTATGAATAAAGATACTGTCGCTGGCATGATCAAGTAAAAAGTTATACCTTTCACACTCTTCATTAATGTAGTTAAGATTTTCAGTAAGCAGATCTCTGAAGTTATCCACCTCGGCTGACAGCTTTTTATCGGTACTGCAATTTTTGGCGAGTGATCCCATCTTTTTTTCAAGATGGAGGATCCTTTTTTGGATATCCATTTACAGCGAGTTTGATATTTGAGAGCAATATAACACAACATTCACCTATATCAAAAAAAAAAGCCGGCCGGATTTTATCCGGCCGGTTACTATGCAGGCCTTCCGGCCATTGCCAACCTCTCCTGAAAACCAGCCTTGAAAAACCTAAACCTAAACCTAAACCTAAACCTAAACCTAAACCTAAACCTAAAA
>SLGC01000002.1 GCA_007123885.1 Bacteroidales bacterium
AGGATAAATAAGGGACAAATACTTACCGAGGGCTATGGGACCCAGGCAGGTGAGGTTGCACTCGGACGTAACC
This sequence comes from Bacteroidales bacterium, assembly GCA_007123885.1. Classification (GTDB taxonomy): domain Bacteria; phylum Bacteroidota; class Bacteroidia; order Bacteroidales; family PUMT01; genus PXAP01. The sequence continues at coordinate 74 of SLGC01000002.1, forward strand.
TTAAGGTTGCTTTTATGCCCTGGAAGGGATACAACTTTGAGGATGCCATCGTTATCAGTGAGCGGCTTGTAAGGGAAGATTATTTCACCTCAATCCATGTTGACGAATACCTGCTTGAGGTGCGGGATACCAAAAGAGGTATGGAAGAGCTTACAGCAGACATACCGAATGTAAGTGAAGAGGCTACAAGGGACCTTGATGAAAACGGAATAATCAGGATCGGTGCTGAAGTAAATCCTGGTGATATTCTCATCGGTAAGATCACTCCCAAAGGGGAATCCGATCCTTCACCCGAGGAGAAACTTTTAAGGGCCATTTTCGGTGATAAGGCCGGAGATGTCAAGGATGCTTCATTGAAGGCACCACCTTCTCTTCAGGGTATAGTGATTGACAAGAAACTGTTTTCGCGTTCAGTGAAGGACAAGAAAGTGAAGGTTTCAGAGAAAACGAGCCTGACAAAGCTGGATGATGAATTTAACAGGAAAACAGACGAGCTAACAGGTAAACTTATAGATAAGCTTTTCATTCTTGTCAACGGACGTACTTCACAGGGAGTAAAAAGCTACTTTAATGTGGAAGTAGTCCCCCGTGGCGTCAAATTTACGCAGAAACTGTTGCAGGATATTGATTTTATGAATGTCAATCCCAACAAGTGGACAACTGATAAAGAGCGGAACGAAACAGTCAAGTATCTTATCCAGAATTATATACTTAAGCACAAGGAACTGGATGCCGTATACAAGAGGAAGAAATACAATTTAACAATAGGTGATGAACTTCCCGCAGGCATTGTGCAGATGGCCAAGGTATTTATAGCCAAAAAACGCAAAGTCAAGGTTGGCGACAAGATGGCCGGGCGTCATGGGAACAAGGGTATCGTTTCAAAAATAGTAAGGGAAGAGGACATGCCGTTCCTGGAAGATGGTACACCCGTTGATATAGTTCTTAACCCCCTGGGTGTTCCATCAAGGATGAACCTGGGACAAATCTATGAAACTGTTTTGGGCTGGGCTGGTAAAGAACTTGGCCTGAAATTTGCGTCACCTATTTTTGATGGTGCCAATATTGAGCAAATTACCGAATATACGAGGAAAGCAGGATTGCCAGATTTCGGCAAGACCTACTTGTATGATGGTGGCACAGGAGAGCGGTTCGACCAGCCTGGAACCGTTGGTATTATATATATGATGAAACTTGGACATATGGTTGATGATAAAATGCATGCCCGGTCCATAGGTCCCTATTCACTGATCACCCAGCAGCCACTTGGTGGTAAGGCTCAGTTTGGAGGTCAGAGGTTTGGGGAAATGGAAGTATGGGCACTGGAAGCATTCGGTGCATCCCATATTCTGCAGGAAATACTCACTATAAAATCTGATGATGTAATCGGACGCGCCAAGGCATATGAAACAATCGTCAAAGGCGATCCCCTTCCACAGGCAGGTATTCCAGAATCACTTAACGTGCTGCTGCATGAGTTACGGGGTCTGGGATTGAGTATTAACCTGGTTTAATTAGATAATTAATTTTACCTTGATTGCAGGTAAAAAGTTTTGCATAATACATTAATTTGTTAAATATGTCATTCAGAAGAGATACCAAAGTAAAAAGCAGTTTTACAAAAATCTCAATTGGCCTTGCATCACCCGAAGAGATCCTTGAACGTTCGAGCGGTGAAGTACTTAAGCCTGAAACTATCAATTACCGAACCTATAAACCGGAAAGGGACGGTTTGTTTTGTGAAAGGATATTCGGCCCGGTCAAGGATTATGAGTGTCATTGTGGTAAATACAAGCGTATCCGGTACAAGGGTATTGTATGTGACCGCTGTGGTGTAGAGGTAACAGAGAAGAAGGTAAGGCGCGAACGTATGGGACATATCAACCTCGTTGTCCCGGTTGCCCATATATGGTATTTCAAGTCGCTGCCCAACAAGATAGGTTATTTGCTTGGGCTGCCTACCAAAAAGCTTGAATCCATAATATATTATGAGCGTTATGTTGTTATCAATCCGGGTCCTAAAAAGGCTGACGGCGTTGAGTACCTTGATTTTCTCACCGAGGAGGAATATCTTGATATAGTTGAATCGTTGCCCAAGGAAAATCAGCATCTTGATGAAGATGATCCAAACAAGTTCATTGCCGGAATGGGTGCCGAAGCTTTGCACATGCTTCTTTCACGTATAGATCTTGATGAACTGTCCTATTCGCTTAGGCACAAGGCCAATACTGAAACCTCGCAGCAAAGGAAGAATGAGGCATTGAAAAGACTGCAGGTAGTCGAGGCATTCAGGGCCTCCAAGGGCATTAACAAACCGGAATGGATGGTGGTGAAGGTGGTACCTGTTATCCCGCCTGAACTTCGACCTCTGGTTCCCCTTGATGGCGGACGCTTTGCAACTTCCGACCTGAATGATCTTTACCGGAGGGTCATTATACGTAATAACAGACTTAAACGTCTTATAGAGATTAAAGCTCCGGAAGTTATCCTGAGGAATGAAAAGAGGATGCTGCAGGAATCTGTCGACTCGCTTTTTGATAATTCAAGAAAGGCAAATGCAGTTAAGACCGATGCTAACCGGCCGTTAAAGTCGCTTAGTGACAGTCTTAAAGGAAAGCAGGGCCGTTTTCGGCAGAATCTGCTTGGCAAGCGTGTTGATTATTCAGCCCGTTCGGTGATTGTTGTAGGTCCCGAATTGGAACTGCATGAATGCGGATTGCCAAAGGATATGGCAGCCGAACTTTATAAGCCGTTCATCATCAGGAAGCTTATTGAGCGGGGTATTGTCAAGACTGTCAAATCCGCCAAAAAGATCGTCGACCGCAAGGATCCGGTGGTATGGGATATACTTGAAAATGTTATAAAGGGCCATCCGGTTCTACTGAACCGTGCTCCCACGCTTCACCGTCTGGGTATCCAGGCTTTTCAGCCCAAAATGATCGAGGGAAAGGCTATACAGCTTCATCCCCTTGTATGTACGGCTTTTAACGCCGACTTTGACGGAGACCAGATGGCTGTGCATCTTCCCCTGGGAAATGCAGCAATCCTGGAAGCACAGATACTTATGCTTGCATCCCATAATATTCTCAATCCTGCAAATGGTGCACCTATAACGGTACCGTCGCAGGATATGGTACTTGGCCTTTATTATCTGACCAAGGGAAGAAAGAGTGAACCGGATCATCCCGTAAGAGGAGAGAATATGATGTTTTATTCTCCGGAAGAAGTTATTATTGCCTATAATGAGGGAGTTGCAGATTTGCATGCTATAATCAGGGTAAGAATAACCGATCCGCAAACCGGCAGCAGTTCGATAGTTGAAACCACAGTGGGCCGGATTATCTTTAATCAGTCGGTTCCCGAAGGAGCCGGATATATTAATGAACTGCTTACCAAGAAATCTTTACGGGATATCATCGGATTTGTACTGAAGAAGACAGGCACTGCAAACACTGCGAAATTCCTTGACGAGATCAAAAATCTCGGATATGATATGGCATTCCGTGGTGGACTTTCATTCAACCTTGATGATGTTATAGTTCCCGATCAGAAGACTGAGCTGATCGATGAAGGGTATGCACAGGTAGAGGAAGTGTTCAGTAATTATAATATGGGATTTATTACCAATAATGAACGCTACAACCAGATCATCGATATCTGGACCCATATAAATGCCAAGCTTACCCAAACCCTGATGAATCAGCTTACACTGGACCAGCAGGGTTTCAACTCGGTATTTATGATGCTGGATTCAGGTGCAAGGGGATCAAAGGAACAGATCAGGCAGTTGTCTGGTATGAGGGGATTGATGGCCAAGCCACAGAAGTCAGGAGCTGCAGGATCAGAGATCATAGAGAACCCGATCCTGTCGAACTTCAAGGAAGGATTGTCAGTTCTTGAATACTTCATATCCACTCATGGTGCAAGGAAAGGTCTGGCCGATACGGCGCTTAAGACTGCCGATGCCGGATACCTGACCAGGAGGCTGGTGGATGTTTCGCAGGATGTTATTGTTTCGGAACCCGACTGCGGAACCCTGAGGGGACTGCAGGCTACGGCAATAAAGAACAACGAGGAAATAGTTGAAACACTATTTGATCGGATACTGGGCCGGACCACGGTACACGATGTGTATCATCCTTCTTCAGGTAATCTTATGATTCCTGCCGGTGAGGAGCTTACGGAGGAAATCGCTACCGAAATCAGCAACTCACCTCTGGAACAGGTTGAGATCCGATCTGTACTTACCTGTGAGGCAAAGAAAGGGGTTTGTGGCAAATGTTACGGGCGCAGCCTGGCAACAGGCAAAATGGTGCAGATGGGAGAATCTGTCGGTGTCATTGCAGCCCAGTCGATCGGAGAACCTGGAACACAGCTTACATTGCGTACATTCCACGTTGGAGGTACGGCATCAAATATCGCGGCTGAATCTAGCATTATTGCCCGTTATGATGGTATAACGGAAATTGATGAGTTGAGAACCGTGGAACGTACTGATGAACTTGGCAACAAGTTTGATATTGTTATAAGCAGGCTGGCAGAACTTCGTATTATAGATAAAAACACCAATATAGCATTGACTTCCCAGAATATACCATATGGAGCCAGGCTTTACAAACAGAATGGGTCAGATGTACAGAAAGGAGAACTGATGTGTGAATGGGATCCCTATAATGCTGTAATTGTAAGTGAATCTTCAGGTAAAGTTGAATTTGATGCTCTTATTGAGGGTGTGACCTATAAGGAGGAAACGGACGAGCAGACCGGGTTTAAGGAGAAAGTGATAATTGAAACACGGGATAAATCCAAAAACCCGATGATCAGGATATTGAATGATGAAGGGGAAACCCTTAAGTCATACAACCTGCCGGTTGGATCCCACGTATCGGTAGCCCCCGATTCCGTGGTCAAAACCGGTGAAATAATAGTGAAGATCCCGAGAGCAGTTGGCAAATCGGGCGATATAACCGGCGGTCTGCCCAGGGTTACCGAACTGTTTGAAGCAAGGAACCCGTCCAATCCTGCCGTTGTGAGTGAAATTGATGGAGAGGTGCAGTTTGGCAAGATCAAGCGTGGTAACAGGGAGATCAGTATACGTTCAAAAAGCGGGGAAGTGAAAAAATATCTCATTCCTCTTGCCAAGCAGATACTGGTACAGGAAAGTGATTATGTCAAGGCCGGCACATCGTTATCGGACGGTGCAACAACTCCCGAGGACATCCTGATGATCAAGGGGCCAACCAAAGTGCAGGAATATATTGTAAACGAGGTCCAGGAAGTTTACCGGCTGCAGGGTGTAAAGATCAACGACAAGCACTTCGAAGTCATTGTAAGGCAGATGATGAGAAAGGTTTCGATAGATGATCCGGGTGATACCAAATTCCTTGAAAAGCAGATCGTAGACAAATGGGAATTCATGGGTGAGAATGACTGGATATACGGCAAGAAGGTGGTGCTGGATCCTGGCGATTCCGCTACACTCAAGGCCGGTCAGATAGTGACGGCCAGGAAGCTGCGTGATGAGATTTCAATGCTCAAAAGGAAAGACATGAAACTGGTTACCTCAAGGGACGCTATTCCATCTACATCCAGCCAGGTGCTCCAGGGTATAACCAGGGCCGCTTTACAGACCAAATCGTTCATTTCGGCCGCATCCTTCCAGGAAACAACCAAAGTGTTGAATGAAGCCGCCATCTTTGGTAAAGTCGATCATCTTGAAGGTTTGAAGGAAAATGTTATTGTAGGTCACCTGATACCTGCCGGTACCGGTCAGAAGCAGTTTACCAAACTCGTTGTCGGATCCAGGGAAGAGTACGAGGCGCTTGTTGCCGAAAAAGAAAAGGAACCGGCCCGGGTAACACAAAAAGTCGAATAATCAGTGCATAAGCAATACGAGTATGGATCCCCCGGAAGGGGGATCCGTGCTACAATCGATTATTTATTGATTACCCTGAAGAAGAATATAATTTAATACCTATGGAAAACCCGGAAGAACCAAAAAAGCAAAACCAGATAAACATTGAGCTTAAGGAGGAAATTGCACAGGGAACCTATTCAAACCTTGCAGTGATCACCCATTCCAGCTCCGAGTTCGTGCTGGATTTCGTCAGGATAGTGCCCGGGATATCGAAGGCACAGGTAAAATCAAGGATCATTATAACTCCCGAGCATGCCAAGCGCTTGTTGTATGCCCTCAGGGAGAATATTGATAAATTTGAACAGGCCCATGGACCCATCAAGAAGGTTGATAATAAGGGTAGTTCCGGCATGCCAATGAATTTCGGAGGGCCTTCTGCCCAGGCATGAGAGATCTGAATTGATAAACAGGTTTTCATAACCCGGCAATTTGCCGGGTTTTTTTTATATAAAACTGTTACATCTTCGGCTTTCAATAGCCCCTGATTCAAATCCGGAATATGTATTCAAT
>SLGC01000092.1 GCA_007123885.1 Bacteroidales bacterium
GGCCCACAGATCGTGAAGTGAACCCTGCGAGGGACTGTCACGTGAGGCATAGCCTGCCATCCACATCGGCTCAGCAGGTGTTATCACCTCCCTGGCTACCCCGGCCTTCCAGTAGTCCCCGACATGTTCCTGACCGGCAGACAGGTAGGATGTAAAGCAGAACAGCATCAGTATGCCTGCCGGCAAATAAAGCAAAAGCCGGTTTATCTTGTCATCTGTCCGGGTTGACTGACTCATCTGATCAGGTATTAATGAAGGCCTGCTTGATTGAAGAGTTTAAAAATAAGAAATCTTTGTTATACTATCAATCAAATTATGGTTAATCGATGGTTAATCAATTACAAGTGCAATATATTTCAGTTTTGGAAGTATATATTATAAATTTGCATAATCATTTTAACCGGTTTTAAATGGAAACTTTTCAGTGTGACAAGTGCGGATCGAGGTTTGAAAGCGCAGGCCGCAGATTCGAATATAACAGTCCGGTATACGGTCCCTGCAGTAAAATTATAGCTGACTGCCCGGAATGCGGGAGCACAAGTGATGAATACCGGCCGCCCAAACGTTCAAATCGCAAACCGGAACCGGGGCCGGCCGCAAGCTGTCCCTACTCACAGGGTGGGCGCTGCTGCGCGGGATAAAACCTGACCAGGAAAAGCTTCTGCATGCAGAAGCAGTCATCACCCGTTAAGCGAACCTTAACTGCCGGAACATGGAAATATGCTGCCCGAAACAGCCGCTCTGGATCTGGTTTTACCTATGAGTGCTTATTGCGGCTATATTGATTTACCAGTAAATTTCAATGGTAAGAAGATATCGGATCAGGGATAAAAACAGGTAAAGAAGATTTTGCACTAAAAAAAAAGGGATGAAAACATCATCCCTTTTTTGATTTAATCTCGCCAAGCTTATCCAGAAGCTTATCCATTTCATCCGGATCAAGGTCCTGCCTACTTAGCATTTTTTCAATCTCTTCAAGCTCTCCGGCAGGGTTTTCATCCTTCCCGGCTTCGTTCCCGGTAGTTGCTACTATAGTTTCATCCCCGACTTCCTCCTTAAGCTGATGTATCATGTTTTCCATCATTTTCTGAAAGGGTTCGCGGAATTGTTCCGGAATATTATTGGGCATAATGTGCTTCATCATTTCATACTGGCTGAGCATCAATTTGAACTGGTTGGCAAATTCGGAACTCATACCCTGTATTTCACCCTCCGACATTTTATCGGCAAGCTTTTTGAATAAAGCAAGCATTGTATCAAAGTTTTCTCTGAATGTTCTATCGTTTGAATTCATGTGCTTATTTTTTCCGCATGGGCGATTAATATTCAAATTGTCATACTTCCTCTCTGTAAAACCAGATCTAAACTGATCAATGTGTGGAAATTATGAACATTAAATTTCTGTCAGCCTGATCTGCGTTAACTTTTCATTTATAATAACAACAGTCATGCCAACTTTGTTGTGCTGAATACAAAGCAATCAGAAAACAATTGATCACACATGCTTGCCGGATAAAGCCCACCGGTACATGAACAAATTCAAAGAATTTGGCTCCAGGATCAACCAAATGACTTTATTATACCTCACCGGCAGGTATTTCAATTTTCTCAAAATCAAACAACTCGCTGCGGTACGAATCAATAGGTGCACAGGAGCAGGTTAAATTTCTGTCTCCGTATGCATCATCCACCCTGCTTACTGCAGGCCAGAACTTGTTGTCGCTGACCCATTTAAGCGGATAAGCCGCTTTTTCACGGCCATATGGCCTGTCCCAGCTGTCCGAAACAGTGACTTCGGAGGTATGGGGAGCATTTTTCAAAACATTGTTAACCTTATCCGTCCTGCCCTCCTGCACTTCCAGAATTTCTTCGTGAATGGAAATCATTGCTTCTGTAAAGCGGTTGAGTTCATGCAACGATTCGCTTTCGGTAGGTTCTACCATAAGGGTCCCGGCAACGGGAAAAGAGAGAGTGGGAGCATGAAAACCATAATCCATCAATCTCTTGGCAATGTCCCGTTCGGTAATATCAACACCTTCATTCCTGAATTTGCGGCAATCGAGAATCATTTCATGAGCCACAAAACCAGTGGTCCCCTTGTACAATATATCGTAGTGGTCACGCAGTGTTGTTGCCAGGTAATTGGCATTGAGGATTGCAATTTTTGTGGATTCTGTTAATCCCGGGCCTCCAAGCATTTTAATGTAGGCGTGAGATATGGTAAGAATGCTGGCGCTTCCCCAGGGTGCCGAAGCAATTGCCTCAACGCCATTCTTGCCACCGGTTGGAGTAGCAGGATGTTTTGGCAAAAATTCAACCAGGTGGGCAGCAACTCCGATCGGGCCCATTCCGGGACCGCCTCCCCCATGAGGTATGGCAAAGGTTTTATGCAGATTAAGGTGACAGACATCTGCACCTGCAATGGCAGGATTTGTAAGTCCCACCTGGGCATTCATGTTGGCACCATCCATATAAACCTGACCGCCGTTATCATGTATTATATCAATCATTTCCCTGATCCCCGGCTCATATACACCATGAGTTGACGGATAGGTGACCATGAAAGCAGCAAGCTTGTCGCTATACTTAACAGCCTTCTGCTCCAGATCATCGATATCAACATTCCCGTGCCTGTCGCAGTCCACTATTACAACCTCCATTCCCGCCATTACGGCACTTGCCGGATTAGTACCGTGAGCAGAAGAAGGAATAAGGCAAATGTTGCGGTGATGCTCGTTCCGGCTCTGGTGGTATTGCTGTATCACGGTCAGACCTGCATACTCTCCGGCGGCACCGGAATTAGGCTGAAATGATATTGCCTCGAATCCTGTAATTTCACACAGATCAGCAGCCAGTTCATCCATAAGTTCATGATACCCTTCTGCCTGATCGGCAGGCACAAAAGGATGCATTCCCCCTACCTCGGGCCAGCTCAGCGGTAGCATTTCTGCGGCAGCATTGAGTTTCATGGTACAGGAACCCAGGGATATCATCGAATGTGTCAGACTGAAATCTTTTCTCTCAAGCTTTTTAATATAGCGCATAAGCTCGGTTTCAGAACGGTAAACCTTAAAAACATCCATTGTAAGGTATTCACTGCCACGGAGGAATTTTTCATCAATTTTAGCCTCAGCATCGAGTCCTGTAATGGATATAGGTTTCTTGCCGGCTGCCTTTGCGAAAATACCGGCAATTTGATTTATGTCGCCGGGAAGGGTTGTTTCATCAAGACTTATACCAATTGTATGTTCATCAATATAAAGAAAATTGATCATGTTTTGCAATGCAATGTTTTCTATATCACCTGCATTGATATTTGCGGGCAGTGAAATTCTCAGCGTGTCAAAATAGTTTTTGTTTTTCTGCCTGTAACCCAGCTCTTCGAGATACCGGGAAAGTGTAACGGCGCTTTGATGTACATGTCCGGCTATCCGTTTCAATCCTTCAGCGCCATGATATACAGCATACATGCCCGCCATGGTGGCAAGCAGGGCCTGAGCCGTACATATATTTGATGTGGCCCGTTCGCGCCTGATATGCTGCTCTCTTGTCTGCAGGGCCATCCTGAGGGCATTTTTTCCCTGCGCATCAATAGTAACGCCTATTATCCTGCCAGGTATATAACGTTTGAATTTTTCACGTGCAGCAAAATAGCCGGCATGAGGACCGCCGTAACCCATGGGTATTCCAAAACGCTGGGTTGAACCCACAACAACATCTGCTCCCCATTCTCCTGGCGGGGTAAGCAGGGCAAGACTTAGAATATCGGCAATAACCCCGGTAAACAAACCCTGCTTCCGGGCTTTGGAAACAATGCTGCTGTAATCGTGAATTTCACCGTCCCCTGCAGGATATTGAAGCATTATACCGAAAAAGCTTTCATCCGGTTCTGCTTCAGTGAATTTTCCCTCCACCAGTTCAATACCCAGCGATCTGGCGCGTGTCCTCAGTACAGCAAGTGTTTGGGGAAAAATATTTTCGTCGACGAAAAACTTCACAGAACCGGCTTTAACTTTGTCTCTGGCACGTGCATTGAACATCATTATCATGGCTTCAGCAGCGGCGGTTGATTCATCAAGCAAAGAAGCATTTGCAATTTCCATGGCAGTAAGATCCATGACCACTGTTTGAAAATTAAGCAACGCCTCGAGCCTGCCCTGTGATATTTCCGCCTGATATGGTGTATATGAAGTATACCAGGATGGGTTTTCAAGTATGTTTCTATGAATTACCGGAGGAAATATTGTATCATAATATCCCTGTCCTATATAGGTTTTATATACCTTGTTTTTTGAGACGATCTTCCAAATTCTTTGTAAATATTCATATTCACTTATACCATCAGGCAAATCGAGAGGTTTTTCAAGCCGGATGGATGGTGGGACGGTCTTGTCAATTAATTCATCCAGTGATTTAACTCCTATCATTCTTAACATCAAGTCGACATCATCCGGGCGGGGACCAAGATGTCTGCCTAAAAAACTATCTAGTGCCATAAATTTAAAGTATTTAAATTGTTAACTATAATGATTCATGCATATTCTGTAAAAATAAAATTAAAAGGGATATTTAAAAATAAAATTCCCTTGCCTGTAGATAAAAACACGTTTTAAACCATCCCGATAATCTTGCTATTAATTATATGTACAATCTGGTTTCTGTTTTGTTGTACAAGCAAGGCCCTCCGTTATGTTTCGCGGAGTGGCACACTTATCAACAGCACGCCGGCTCCTGACCCTAACTCAGGAAAGGATTATTTTCTTTTTCTTCCCCGATGGTGGTTTCCGGACCATGACCGCAGTAAACGACACACTGCGGAGGCAAAGTCAGTAATTTCTCCTTTATGGTACTTATCAGGGTATCATAATTTCCTCCCGGCAAATCAGTTCTTCCGATACTGCCTTTAAATAATACATCTCCCGCAATAATAAAATTGTCGTCGCTGCTGTAGAGGGCAACACTTCCGGGAGAATGACCGGGTACATGAAGCACCTCCAAAGAAGAATTGCCAAATAACAGATCTTTCCCTTCCTCAAGGTATATATCTGTTTCCGGTGGCTCTTCAACTTCGAATCCAAAAACCTGCCCGTGCTCAACGGCATTTTCCAGAATAAACCGGTCATCTTTGTGAGCTGCAGTATTAACCTTGAATTTGTTTTTAAAAAAAGAGTTGCCAAGAAGATGATCAACGTGACAATGCGTATTTACTATCATAACAGGTTCGAGCCTGTTATTTTCTATAAAATAAAGAACCTCCTTTTTTTCATCAACAGTGTAGCTCCCCATATCAACAAGGATACATTTACCTGTTTCATCATATAGCAGGAAAGAATTCTCCTGAAAAGGATTAAAAACAAATTTCCGGACTTTTATCATGTTAATATAGTTAAATAATTCAGGGTGTTGACCTGCCTGGTCCCCCGTTTGAGGGTATTTGTTTGATCAACACATAAGATATAATCTTACAAAGATCTGCCTTTCAGAAGAGGAACAAAAACAAAGCGTCCATGTTCAGTTTTTTCGTATTCATCTTCACCTTTTCTGACGATTTTTGTCATTACCTGGGAACTGCTGTCTCCAAGAGGTACCACCATGATTCCGTAGTTTTTAAGTTGTTCCATCAACTTTCCGGGAATCTCGGTTGCACCCGCAGTAACAAGTATCCTGTCAAAAGGTGCATACGACTCAAGACCTTCATATCCATCTCCATAAAAAAAGTTTGCTTTATATCCTAGTGAGGGAAGAAATGCTTGTGTTTTCAAATAAAGTTCCCTGTGACGTTCAATTGTATATACTTTGGCACCCATTTCAATCAGAATAGCAGCTTGATATCCGGAACCGGTACCTATTTCGAGTACTTTGTGATGTCGCTGGACATCGAGGAGTTGAGTCTGGTAAGCTACCGTGTAGGGTTGTGATATGGTTTGCCCGCAACCAATGGGAAAGGCCTGATCCTTGTAGGCGAATTTTTGCAATCCGGTATCCATGAATAAATGACGTGGGACCTTCATCATGGCATCCAAAACTCTTTCATCATCAATACCCTTGATCCTGACCTCCTCAACCAGATTCTTTCGCAGACCTTTATGACGGTATGTATCCTTCATAAGAAAATTATTTTAAAATTGCTGGATGACAGATGCCTTCACCTATGAACATCCGTTACATTCAGTGACCTTCAGAGGTGCTAAATTACATTATTTTTGTCTTCAAAACCACGGAAAAGCAATAAATACACAATTAACAACAAAACGTTGATAACTAAAAAGCAACCCGGCAGCTGTTATTAAGGAATTGATTTATTTTTGCCAATAAACACCATTTATGCTGAAAACCGGTTTCATCGGAACTTTAACAGATGATCTCTTTAACTCCATTTCACTGCATCCCGGGTTTGAACTCACCGGGATAAATAACCGGTACAGTCCAGGCAATTATCCAGTGCCACGGGTATCGGATAATTCAATCCTGGAAAACAGCCAGGCAATAATCATAGAGCATCCGGGATCTGAAACAGAAGATCTTATAGGCCGGGCATTAAAACGTTCAAAGCATTTAATGCTTATGGATTTATCCGGGTTATATGAAATTTCCCTGAAAACTTTACTGAAATTACATTCAGAAGCCCGGACTGTTATAAAGATCCGACAACCTGAAAGAAATAATCCTGCCTTAAGGCACTGTCTTCCTCTGGTAACACATCCCTCACTTTTTGAGATCAGGCTGATGACTTCGGCAAACAGCAATTTTCTGAAGGGATATTCATTCAAGGGCAAATTATTGAGAATGCTGGATATACTACTCTATTTATGTCCCTCAAATATACAGAAGGTGCAATCACTCAGGCATCCCGCAAGCATATCCTGCAATGGCCTGATCAGCTCAAGACTGGAGTTTGACAATGGGTCGGTGGCCAATATCCTTTCGACCGGAATAACTGAAAATGAAGTTTTCTGTATTGATATTTACCAGAAAAACATGCTGCTGAGAGTTGACATCCTTAAAGCAGATCTTCATATCCTTGAAAGTCAGGCGAACGGAGAAATCGTTAATTCATCTTCAAGGGCATTCAAACATTCTCACCAGGCTTCATTTTATAACGACCTGGATTCTTTTTATCATTCTGTCAATAGCAGGGATACCACCGGAAAAGACCTTTTTGAAATTTCAAGATTACTGGAATTGGGCCGAAATATTACAGAGAAATCAAGATGTTCCGAATTTGCCTAAATTTTCCCCGATTCCGGAAAAATTAACTTAAATTGGGGATTCTTATCTGCAAATAATGAACCTTCGCATTTTGCCTGATGCAATACAGGAAGCAAATAATAAAGTACCTTTTCAGCGATCTATCCACATCGGTTCTGAGCTGGATTTTATGTTACTGGTATTTCAGCCGGCCCGTAGAGCCGCTTCTGCTTAATTTTACCCGGAATGCAGATCCTGTATTTTTCACAGGTCTCATTGTAATGCCCATATTCTGGCTTTTTTTATATTTTTTCGGGGGCTTTTACCATGATGTTTTTCGCTATTCCAGACTAAGGGAACTGGGAGCATCCTTACTGGTATCACTCCCAGGGGCGATGGTTATTTTCATATTTCTCATTTCCAAAGACATAATAACTCATAATTCCGGTAGTTTCTTCCATTCCTTCATGGTAATTTTCCTGATCCATCTATCCACGTTTTATATCCCGCGCCTGGTAATTACCTCCCGCAATATTTCGGCAATCCGTAAAGGCAGAACCGGTTATAATACAATAATTATCGGTAGCGATCAAAAAGCGGTTGATATCTACAAGGATATCAGTTCACAATTCATATCAACGGGAAACAGGTTCATCGGCTTTGTCAGTATTAACGGAAATAGTAGTAATCAGCTGGATGTTTTCCTAAAACATCTGGGAGGACTTGATAAACTTACTGAAATAATTTCAACTCATAAAGTAAATGAGGTAATCCTTGCCATCGAGTCAAACGAACATTCCGAACTGGCGAAAATAATAACAGGGCTGGATCACCCGGGACTTGTTATCAAGGCCATTCCCGGATTATATGATATTCTCACCGGTAAGGTAAGGATCAACTCCATTATTGAAACTCCGCTTATTGTAATCTCTCCCAGGCTGATACCGGTATGGCAAAGAAATTTGAAATACGGCATGGATATCTTTGTTTCTGTAATTGCATTGATATTGTTGCTTCCGGTTTCACTATTTATTGTAATATGGATAAAAATGAGCTCAAAAGGCCCCATGATCTACAGCCACGAAAGGATTGGCAAAAACGGGAAGCCATTCAGGATTTACAAGTTCCGTTCTATGATCAGTGACGCAGAAAAAAACGGACCGGAACTTTCATCGGAAAATGATAATAGAATAACCGGACCCGGCCGTTTCCTGAGAAGAACACGGCTTGATGAAATTCCCAACTTCATAAACGTACTTAAAGGCGATATGTCACTGGTAGGTCCCCGGCCCGAACGAAGGTATTTTATAGACCAGATAATGGAAAAGGCGCCATATTACAATCGCCTGCTGAAAATCAAGCCGGGTATAACATCATGGGGGCAAATCCGGTACGGATACGCTGAAAATGTAGACCAGATGATTCAGAGATTGAAATATGACATCTTATATCTTGAAAATATGTCTGTATATGTCGATTTCCAGATACTTATCAGAACATTAATCGTACTTTTTAAACGGAAGGGGGTATAAACCTTTTGTTTTTCGGTAACATTTCAATAAATTGTGGTTTCAAATCGTCCACCGTGATATTTTCAATATCCTCACAAAATACTATGAAAGTAACATAAAAAAAATTCAACAATGATCAAATTCCAGCGTGTGAGTTTGACCAAAGGTCAAAACAGATCATGGTAAAATACATGAAACCAATGATTTAATTTTTAAATATAACTCATGAATAAAAAAAAGGTGTAAGATGGAAAACAGGAAAAAATTTGCAGTAGTATTATCCGGATGCGGTGTTTTTGACGGCAGCGAAATTCATGAAGCAATAATGACCCTTTATGCCATAATGAAAAATAACGGGGATTATGAAATGTTTGCTCCTGATATACCGCAAAAGCACGTAATCAACCATATTACCGGCGAAGAAATGAAAGAGGGCAGAAATGTCCTTGTTGAATCTGCCAGAATTGCACGTGGGAAAATACGGTCACTTGATCAATTCAGGGCGGAAGAATTTGATTCAATCATTTTTCCCGGAGGGTACGGTGCAGCAAAAAATTTATCAAGTTTTGCATTTGACGGTCCGGATTGCACTATAAATCCCCAGGTTGAAAAAGCTGTCAGGGATATGGCAGATCAGGGAAAACCTGTCGGGGCGGTTTGCATAGCTCCTGCCCTTATGGCAAAGATCCTGAGCCAGCCGGTCCTTACGATCGGCGACGACCAGGAAACGGCAAGCGCTCTTGAATCAATGGGAGCTATCCATAAGAAAACAGGACATGGCCAGGTGGTGGTTGATGAGAATCATAAACTTGTCACCTCCCCCTGTTATATGCTTGATGCAACCATCATAAATATTGCCGAGGGTGCAGATGCGGTTGTGAAAAAATTGCATGAGTTGATGTGATCCCGTGAAGTACAGCCAGGGATGATCAGATCTGCCCGTTCTCTATTAAAACGATGATCTGATCTATCAGCTGATCTTCACCCTCCGCATCAAATGTAGTTTTCAGGTTGGATCCAAACAGCCTTGCAATCGCCTGCCAGAAGAAAGCGGAAAAGGACCCCCTGAGTTCCCTTAAAAGTTCATAGGAGGTATTTCCGGTTTCCCGGTCAATCAGTTTAATAAGCAGTCTTCCCTGTGTTATGGTAAGAGATCTCAATTCACCCTCAAACTCATCCATTAACTCACGCTCTACCTGCTTGACAAACTGCTTGCGCTCTCTTTCTGTTTGAAGGTCAACAAAGGCCTCATTCAATTCATGGAGTTTTTCAGCTGCAAGAACGGCATACGGATGCACGATCTTAAGGTGATAGACCAGCCTTTCGTACCGCCTCAGATCCCTCCGGCTTGAAAATTGCGGAACAGGATATACTGATACCTCCTGTATCGTGGAATGAAGAAGGGTATCCCCATCCTGGATCCTCCGCATTAGAAAATTCTGATGCAAAAAAAGTGAATCCTCAGGCAGCTTCTGTGCAGAAACGGAAGTCAGATAAAGAATAAAGACTACGATTATGGCACCTGTTTTATTCATATTGTTAAAAACGATCCTGAATGAGCATAATTGTAAAAATAATAAGGAAAATGATCATTATATCCAAATATAACTGAAATACACTATGGTAACCAAAACGAAAAATCCTGCATCCGGATTGTCAATACATATTTTTAATTGTTTACAGCAAACAAATAAATCCGGGAATTAGTATCATGTCAAACCCCCATCATCCCTCGGCAGGCAAGATAACATGCATAAACCATGGTGGTTTGACCTGCGGTCGATCTCACATGCAGTGAACTTTTCATTAAACGCCACTAATAATACCCTAACGATCAAATATTTTATGAGTTAGTTGTATTTTTGTCGAAATTAACCGGACACCAATAAAACCGGAAATAATTATTAAAACTATTTTTCAGGCTTATCAGACAGTTACCCTGTGTAAATATACAAAACATATGAAGCGAAAAATAAATGTAGATGTAAGTTCGGAAATAGGTGAACTGGAGGCTGTTATTATTCACACTCCCGGACCGGAAGTTGAAAATATGACACCTGTTAATGCAGAACATGCCCTTTACAGTGATATCCTGAATCTCCCTGTGGCCCGGAAAGAATTTTCACGTCTGGAAAAAGTCCTTGCAAAATTTACCCGTGTGCTTAAAGTAAGAGAACTGCTCGGCAGATTATTAAAAAACAGTGAGGTGAAAGCAAATCTGGTAGAAAGGATTTGCAGCGATGGGAATATCTCTGACACACGCGATTTTCTGCTTGAAAAAACTCCTTCAGAGCTTGCCGGTCTGCTTATCGAAGGTGTTGTAATGCAGAAAAACAGTTTAACAAGGTTTTTAAGCCAGGAGAGATACTCATTGCTCCCACTGCATAATTTCTTCTTTGTCAGGGATGCTGCAGTTCCCATGCTGGATTCGGTACTGATAAGCAGAATGGCCAATAAAGTAAGGGAACGGGAGTCGGTTATCCTGGAATCTATTTTTAAATTCAGCGATCTTTTTATTACCGGGACATATTTGCCCCCTGAAACCGACGCCGGCGCAACAATTGAAGGAGGTGATGTCCTGATAATCCGGGATGATATTTTTATTATCGGAAACGGCGTACGTACAAGCTCCAGGGGTATCGATCTTATCCTTGAAATGTTCAAATCGCAGAAAAAAACCAAAGTTCATATAATAGTACAGGAATTGCCCGGTACTCCTGGTTCATTTATTCACCTGGATATGATATTTACCTTACTGGACAGGGATTCATGTATGGTGTATGAACCGGTAATTTACGGGACCAAATATCAAACCATACATATAATTATTGATAATGGCAAGGTGACCAAAATTAAAGAAGAAAAAAACATACCCCAGGTTCTTGCTACCCTGGGCATGGATATCATACCTGTTTATTGCGGTGGAAAATCGGATGTATGGATACAGGAAAGAGAACAGTGGCATAGCGGCGCGAACTTCTTTGCCCTTGCCCCGGGGAAAGTCATTGGTTATGAAAGAAATCTGCATACCCTGAACGAAATGAACAAAAATGGGTATGAGATTATAAGCGCCATTGACATCATTTCAGGCAAAATTGATCACCATCAATATAACAAGCTTGTGATCACCCTCGAAGGATCGGAACTACCCCGGGGCGGCGGCGGGGTCAGATGCATGACCATACCATTGAAAAGAAAGGCCGTAATCTGGTAATTTGTGAACCTTACGGGCCGGCTACCACACCCATTCCCGGATGCTGCCCATTCCGGTAATAATGGAAAGAACCCTGCATGGGACCGGAGAAAGACAAGAGACCCGGGCAATTCTAATTGACTGCTGTTTTTACGAGGTCGGCTGCTTCCTGTAAAGAAATTGCAGGAAAAACCTTAAGACCCGAATCATCGATCAGCTTTTTGGCTTCCGGGGCATTTGTTCCCTGCAGCCTCACAATAACAGGCACTTCAATATTACCGAGACTGTTATATGCTTCGACTATTCCTTCTGCCACCCTGTCGCATCTTACAATTCCGCCGAATATATTTATTAATATAGCTCTGACACTGGGTTCTTTCAGGATAATACGAAAACCTGCCTCCACTGTTTTTGCATTTGCAGTCCCTCCTACATCAAGAAAATTGGCAGGATCTCCACCCGATAGCTTAATGATATCCATTGTAGCCATCGCCAGTCCGGCTCCGTTAACCATGCAGCCGACATTGCCATCCAATTTAATGAAATTAAGATCATATTTTCCTGCCTCGACTTCTGCAGGATCTTCTTCCGAGATATCGCGCATTTCAGCATAATCAGGATGCCGGAAAAGTGCATTGCTATCAAGAACTACCTTGGCATCTGCAGCAACGATCAGGTTATTGGAGGTTTTAATAACAGGATTGATCTCAAAAAGAGATGCATCTGATTTTTCATAACAATTGTACAGTGCCATAACGAATCTGATCATCTCCTTGAAGGCTTTACCATCAAGTCCCAGATTAAAAGCAATTTTTCTTGCCTGAAATGGGCGGATGCCGGCACCCGGATCGACCTCTTCCCTGAATATAAGGTGAGGAGTCTTTTCAGCAACGGTTTCAATATCCATCCCTCCCTCTGTTGAATACATAATAATATTCGTACCTGACTGCCGGTTAAGCAGCACACTCATATAATACTCTCTTACTTCACTTTCTCCGGAATAATATATCCCCTGTTCAATAAGGATCTTCTGAACTATTTTTCCTTCAGGGCCGGTTTGATGAGTTACCAGCTTCATTCCAAGAATATCCTTAGCATAGCGGTAAACATCCTCAAGAGATTTGGCAATTTTGACTCCTCCTCCCTTTCCACGGCCTCCGGCATGTATCTGGGCTTTTACAGCCCAGCTGCCGGAACCGGTTTTGTGCATTATTTCCTTTGCAGCCTCAACAGCTGCTTTGGGCGACTCCACTATCATTCCCTCGGGTATAGATACCCCGAAGTGACTGAGTATATATTTCCCCTGATATTCATGCAAGTTCATACGAAATCGGTTAAAATTTTAATTTTATCTTTGCTGCTCATAAAAATATTCATTTTTTCTCTTATTCCCACATTCAAGGCCGATCATGTCAAGAAAATTAGCCACCGACGAATTAACCAGGAAGACAATCACGGCATTTAAAAAGGCTGAAAAAATTCCCCTTGTAATTATTCTTGATAATATCAGAAGCCTTAATAATATTGGTTCTGTGTTCAGAACTGCCGATGCATTCCTGGTAAAGGCAATCTACCTCTGCGGCTTTACCGCTATTCCTCCTCATAAAGATATTCACAAAACTGCACTGGGAGCAACCGAATCGGTGGCATGGAAATATTTTTCCTCAACCGGGGAAGCTATTGGAGAGCTTAGAAAAAACAACTTCAAAATAGTTTCTCTGGAACAAACGCAAAACAGCCTTTCATTGTTAAGTTTTTGTCCTGAAAAAGATACTGCCTATGCCATGATATTTGGAAATGAAGTGAAAGGAGTAAGCCAGGAAATTATAGATATGAGTGATATATGCCTGGAAATACCTCAATTCGGCACCAAACATTCCTTTAATATTGCAGTAAGCGCCGGAATCGTATTATGGGATTATTATTCTAAAACACAAAAACAAATTACATAACATATCGCATTTCAGGTTCGGGGTCTTCCCTTCCACAGAATCCGTTTCCAGTCAAACATTCCTTCCGGGAAAAACCCGGACAGGTTAATATCGCATCCCGGGCAATCAGATTCAAACCTCATAAAGGCTGCCGGATGGCAGCCTTTATGAGGTTTGAATTAACTGGTTCACTATTGAACCAGTATTATCCTGGAATTGAATTAACTAGTTTACTATTGAAACAAAGGTGTTATCCTGAAAGTAGCGACCGAATTCCATATCGGTTCTTGCATACTCTTTCATGTTTGCCTCCATCCTGACAGCAGTTCTCAGGTTGTCAAATACCATACTGTTATCTCCCCTTCTTGCTCCGATGACAGCTCTAAGGTAGTATGCCAGGGCAGAAGGCTGCTGAATGTTGTTGAGTATCCTAAGGGCATCGTCATCATTGCTCTGAAGCATCTTTACAAGTGCGTTATTGATAACCGGCCTGTTACCAAGATGCCCGGAAGCTTTGGCATAATCACCCTTCTTGATGGCCACTATTCCCATGTTGTAGTTGGTTTCCTCTGTGGGTGAAGCAACTGAAGCAAAATATTCTTCTGCCTGCTCAATGTTCCCTTCCCTCAGGGCAACTGCACCAAGGTTGTTCCTGACAACATCATTGTTCTGTATCTGGCTGGCCCTCTGGAAAGCATCTTTTGCTGCAGCGACATTGTCCAGATCCATCAAAACAACTCCCTTGGCATTATGAGCCCTGAAACTATTGGGGAACAATTGTGAAGCCCTGTGGTAAACCTGATGTTTTGTACTCAGGTCGGTATAAAGTGTAGCCGTATAAAGAATTTCTTCCTCATTAAGAGTTGAAGGATTACTATTGTAAATCTGCCTTAGTTCAGCGTCAGAATAACCGATCCTTTCAACATTGACGGCCATTTCTGAACGACGGAGCTGTGGAAGGACTTTATCAGCTATTTCCGTAAATACAGCTGCCAGATTCCTGATCTCCCTTTCACGAATTTCCGGATCAGTATACATGTTCAATACACGCAGAATGAGCTGGCGGTCGGCTATATCTGATTGTTCCATAAGAGTTTTGAATCCTTCCCAGTCTTCACCAAGAGCCCTTGCATTGTAGAAGTCATTGGTCCTGTCAATACCAACACGCCGGAGTTCCTGTCCCAGCACCCTGTCGGATGATTCTTTCCTTTGTTCAGAAAGCCTTTCATTGAATCTTATTGGACCTTCGGGAGAGGCAAAAGCATTAACTCCAACATTTTTCAGTTCTACGCGTTCACTCTCCACCACCTCATCAAGAAATCTTCTGAATTCATCCATCTGCTCCGAACTTAATTCAGCTGGCCTTACATTGGCCCTGTTTATGGCATAAAAAATTGCTGCCTCCCTTGTTTCGGGAATAATCCTCTGGAATCTGTCAGGAGTCAGAACAGATTCGGGACGGTTTACTACAAGAGTTGATGTTGCAATAACACCATCGGCTATTTTCATGGGATCAAATTCCGCTTCATTGTTACGAAGTGAGGCATTAACTTTTACTTCCAGATCTGAGAGTCGCATACCTTCAACAAAAGGTATCCTGTCAGAATAAGAGAAGCTGCCTCCGCCAAAATTAATGACCTGGTGATTATCACGTACATTTTCTCCCTGAAGAGTAATGCTGCTTAAAGTTGCCTCACCCCCATCCCATGTAATTACAGGAGTAACTTCAACAATAGCCCTTCTGTGGAAATATCTTGCGGGATAGGTTGCCCTTATGTTTACTTCCACTTCGCCTCCATGGGCTTCAAGTACTTCAGGCGTAACATTATACCTTACATTGTCAGCATTGCTTCTCATTCTGTTCAAGCCACCGCAACTACTGAGTAATACAAGCGCCAGAACAAACCAAGTTAGGTTAAATCGAGTTTTATTCATAATTCAATTTTTATTTAATTACACAAATCTATTGGGTTCAATGGTTTATAATTTACAATATTAAAAAAAAACGGGATATTTCCTTCAGTGTTTTAAGCATTTATTTCCATAAACACATACAGCAGAACAAATTATTCAACTGAAGTAGCACCTGCAACTTTTTCTAACAGCTACAAACATACTATAATTTTGAAATAATTAATAAAATATTTGCAGCTAAAATAAAAAAAAAATACAAACCCAACCGGAGCCTGCTTCCGGATTAAGATTTGAAGCAATAAAAGTGCTGAAAAATTGTTTTTCCGGTACCGAAGTCATAACTGCTATTAATCGACCGGAATTCAAGAAAAAAACAGCAGTGATTCATCTGCTGTTTTTTGAATTAATATAACCTGCTTCGCTCACGTTTTGTCATTGCTTTTCCGGCCTCGGCAAAAGGGCCTTGCGCGAAAGTTTAAGCTTGCCGGTTTTACTGTCCATATCAATCAATTTTACTTCAATCTCCTGGCCTTCCTTAAGAACATCTTCAACAGCGCTGGTACGTTTCCAGTCGATCTCGGAAATATGCAGCAAACCTTCCTTGCCGGGAAGGATCTCCACGAAAGCGCCGAAAGGCACAATTGATTTAATCTTGCCCTTATAGATCGAGCCGGGCTCGGGGACGGCAATAATGCCTTTTATCATATTAAGTGCCACATCAATAGAATCTTTGTTATCTGCAAAAACATCAACAAAACCAAAGTTTCCGATTTCTTCTACTACTATGGTGGTATTTGATTTTGACTGGATATCCTGTATAATTTTCCCTCCCGGTCCTATTATGGCACCGATCATATCCTTTGGTATACGGATTTGTTCTATTCTGGGAGCATGAGGCTTGAGATCGGATTGGGGCTGGTCTATTGTTTCCTCCATTTTATCGAGAATGTGCAATCTCCCGGCCTTTGCCTGGTTCAATGCCCTTGAAAGAATATCATAGGATAATCCTTCTACCTTGATATCCATCTGGGTAGCGGTTATACCATCACGGGAACCTGCAACTTTGAAATCCATATCGCCAAGATGATCCTCATCGCCCAGAATATCAGAAAGGATCGCATATTTTCCTGTTTCAGGATCATTGATCAGTCCCATGGCGATCCCTGAAACATGTTTCTTCATTTTTATACCTGCATCCATAAGGGCCAGAGAACCCGCGCATACGGTTGCCATGGAGGATGAGCCGTTGGATTCAAGAATATCAGACACGATTCTCATGGCATAGGGATTCTCCGATTCACCGGGAACAAGCCCCTTGAGTGCCCGGTGGGCCAAATTGCCGTGCCCTACCTCTCTTCTGGACAGCCCTCTTGTAGGCCGTGCATCGCCGGTTGAAAAGGGCGGAAAATTATAATGAAGTACAAATTTGTCCTTACCCTTACGCAATACCTCATCGATCATTTTTTCATCCAGCTTGGTTCCAAGCGTTACAGTGGTAAGTGATTGTGTCTCACCCCTTGTAAATAACGATGACCCATGTGCTGCAGGAAGAAAATCAATCTCACAGGAAATGGGCCGTATTTCGTCAGTTTTCCGTCCATCCAGTCTGATACTTTCATTAAGTATCAGACTTCTAACCGCCTCCTTCTGCACATCGTGAAAGTATCTTTTTAAAAGTTCGGTATTGGGTGCGGGTTCCTCGGGCAGATTTTCGGTGAAATCTTCCCTTATCCTGTTGAATGCTTCGGAACGTTCGTTTTTTGGTAGAAAGCTTCTGGCAACATCATAACACCTGTCATAAGTTTCCCGATGGATTTTTTCACGAAGCTCTTCATCGTTTACCTCGTGTGAATATTCACGCTTTATGGTTTTCCCGGTCATTTCCATCAGTTCTTCCTGTACCTGGCATTGAACTTTTATTGCTTCATGGGCCAGCTTCATGCCTTCGAGCATTTCCTCCTCAGATACTTCCTTCATCTCACCCTCGACCATCAGGATATTATCCCTGGTAGCTCCGACCATAAGATCAATATCGGCATTCTCTAATTCAGTAAAAGTGGGATTTATTTTAAAACTTCCGTCGATCCTTGCAACACGAACTTCGGAAACAGGTCCGTTAAAAGGAATATCCGATACTGCCAGTGCCGTAGAAGCTGCCAGTCCTGCCAGTGCATCGGGCATTATATCCTTGTCGGCCGATATAAGATCAATTGTAACAAAAGTTTCGGCATGATAATCAGAAGGGAACAGAGGCCGCAGAACGCGGTCCACCAGTCTGCTAACAAGTATCTCGTTATCACTTGGTCTTGCTTCTCTCTTTAGGAACCCTCCGGGGATGCGGCCTATAGAGGCAAACTTTTCGCGATAATCAACCGATAAAGGCATAAAATCGATATTTTCCCTTGCTTCCGTAGCTGATACGACAGTCGCCAGGAGCATTGTCCTTCCCATCCTGATCAGTACTGAACCATCGGCCTGCCTGGCAAGTTGCCCGGTTTCCAGGGTAATGGTTCTTCCATCACCAAGATCAATGATTTTTTTAATTTTATTGAACATATTCTACTATTTATTTTTTTCTAAAACACAAAAAAAGGCAATTCAAATAAATCGCCTCTTTTGTTTATCTTCTCAAGTTGAGTGATTTGATTATCGAGCGGTATCGTTGAATATCCTGTTCTTTAAGATAGTCCAGCAAACTCCTGCGTTTACCGACCAGTTTGAGCAATGCACGCTGTGTACTGAAATCCTTGGGATTGATTTTCAGGTGACCGGTCAGGTGACTGATCCTGTAGGAAAACAATGCTATTTGTCCCTCGGCACTTCCTGTATTCTCTTCAGAACCGCCATGTTGCTTGAATATTTCCTGTTTTTTTCCAGATGTCAGATACATTGTCAATTATTAATTATTTAATTACATTCATTTTAAGAAGTGCAAAACTAATCCATTTTTTTCAGAATTCAATAAAAACTGCTTGAAAAATATACAAATGACAAGCCCTGTCATAAAAATTCCACCCGCGGAGGAGTTGCAATGACATATTTTCCAATATCACACTGAAGGCACCTTTTGAAGCAGCAAAATTCATTTTTCAGTTGAAGGAGGGCCTGTGAATCAAGCGCACTTCGTGCTTCCAGACCAATTTTTCTCCATCTGCTTATTATTGAGTTGTTTTCAGGAGGAAGCTCCCTGAGAAAACCCATAGCACGCTCTTTCAGCCGGGGTAACTGATAATATTTTCCGTAAAAATACATAACAGGCACCAGGGTATTGATTATTAGGGAGCCGATTGCAATCTTTCCGATTCTTTTGACCTTTTCTGTAGATGGCTTACTGAATACATAATGGTTATCCCAGTATCCGGAAGCGGAAACATTAAAAAAACCTTTCAACTCATCCAGTTCGTCTATTTCAATGAATGATCTGAAAAAACCCGGCGTAAGGTGCAGGAAGGAAGCAAATTGTGCTATACGGATTGTAGGAAAATTAGCAGGCCTTAACCTGAGGAACTTCCACAAGTGCTTTCCTCCTGGATTTAAATTGTATTTCCTCTTTAAAAATTGATATTCCCTCCTCAGTGCACTGTAATACTCATCACCGGGAAGGCTTTCCAGCATCCCGGCCTGACCGAATAACAGCGCCTCTAGTTGAAAAGGATTATCCCTGTGCCTTAGCAGCAACCTGAATGGAAGTGACCGTGCAAGTATCTCAAAAGCCGATCCGTTGAGATTGAATCCAAAATTACGGGCAAGCTGCTGATAAAAGCTTTCCTGCCAGTCATTATGGTTGTTGTAAAGAGCAGAGCCGAATGCCGCGGCTTTTTGCTCCAGCCTATTAAACGACTGGTATACAAGCCATTCTTCCATCTTCCTGAAATCAACATCCCGGATAAAAGATTCGCACGGGATCCAGTATTCATTATCCAGCAATTGTTTATAATTATCATAAAGCTTATTGTCAAACCTTAGCTCGGCGGTGGGTATTACTTCAACACTATTGCGCATAACATCGGTATCATTGTTTAAAACAATCTGCAGAATTACATTATCATATGCCTTATCAATGTGATGGTTGTGCCTGTACCAGTCAGATGCATTTATATGTATCTCTATATTACCTGCAAGCATTGTATCGCCAAGCCTTATCATGGCATTGAAAAAATCAGGTCCCGAATCATAGTTTGGCTTACCCCGGTCTATAACTTCAATATTTTCCCCGGGACTTGCCGACAGGGAAGAATATAAACCGCATCTCCATAAATAATGAAGAAATTCTTCGGTCATTTCCGGTTATAATAATTGTTACTAAATTACTATGCTGAACAACAGCAAAAAAAGTCAAATACGAAATCGATATATCGGCGCCTATACGATGTGATAATCAAATTTATATATCATGCGAAAGTTTTTACAAATGTACATGAAAATTTTTTATCCGAAATTACACACACACGGATGAAAAAATTTTATGGTAAAGCGAAGCGGTTCCTTCTGTCAGTCAAAATTTTGTAACTTTTTCACGAAAGCCCCATCAGAGTTCGTCAAATAAAATAAATGAATAAACCATGGGGGTTACATTCGTCACAATATTTAACATTACTGGAATACAAACTATATATAAATGATTTACAATCTTATAACCAAAGTTTATTCGGATGAATCCCCATCAGACTTCGTCAGACAAAAAGAGATGAATAAACAAGGGGATACATCCCTATGCAATGCCAAAATAACTTAAATGCAAAATATATGTGCATGATTTA
>SLGC01000341.1 GCA_007123885.1 Bacteroidales bacterium
ATCCTCATTTAGATCAACAATGTCAGACTCCAGATCTAACACTGGTTTAAAAACTCTGTCAGCCAGATGCCTGTCATATTCAGATTGTTTTAGCTTGATTTCCTCTTCAGACAATTGCCATAAATCATAAAGATTGACGTCAATTATATCGACATTATTTGAAAATATTTCCAGCTTGTTAACCAGACTTACCAGCTTTCCTTTATCCGGTAACTTATCATCAAATAATGATAAAGGTTCATCATTTTTTCCATTCTTTTCCATAGAGAATATCCAGGCTTTTAAGTACTCTATTATACCCGGAACACTGATTTTGATTTTTCCTCCAGATTGTTCAATAACAAGCTTATTTACCTCTGAAATGATTTTATAATCATGTGCAATTCCGCCATCGTTTTTGATTTCAAAACAATATTTATACCCTTCAAAATATGAAAAAGAGAAGATTGTGTTCAGACCCTTGGTGTTGATTGTATGCTGGTGACTACCAAGATTATGGTCTCCTGAATGGTACTGGATAAAATTTTCCGAAGGCATTTCATCATTAATGACCTTCTCATTATCCTTCAGCAATAGCAATGCTTTAATTACCGAACTTTTACCGGAATTATTTGGCCCGGTTAATATTGTTACCGGAGCAAGGTCAAAATCAAAATGATCTTTGAAAACCCTGAAATTATTTAACCCGAAACGGCTTATGCGGTGCCACATACCTCTTGAGTTTTTATTTCATTTAGCATATTTATCATTATGCTTATTAATTGCTGCAATAGTACGAAGACTCTCATTTTACTTTAAAGCTTCCTGAAAATATCCTTGCGCCGGTTAACCAGGCTTTCAGGAGCTTCAGTATAATGCCACTCAATTACATCATAACCGGCATCGCGCAGCAATTGTCTTTTATGCCGGTCATCTTCCTGAACACCGGTTTCATCGTGGACCGAACCGTCGCAAAACACGATGGCCCCGATTTTGTCGCCGTCCATATATATAAAATCGCCGCTCACATAATAGCCTGCCGAGGTGGAAAGATTGACCTGTGCATCATCCGGCATTCTAATGCGGTTATTGTAAAGGTAATTTATAAGTCTTCTTTCAAGGTCCGACGAGCTATCCAGATTATTCAGCAGCCAGTTGTAATGAGCATCCCGGTCGGAGAACCTGCTACTTGCTGATGATGTGTTGTCTGCTTCGCAAATCATAAGCAGCTCAAGTGCCGCTTTGATGCTGTGCCTGTCAAGCTTGTCATGATAACGCTGATTGTAATATGAAAGCAGATCATCATAGGAGGCCTTCGGCTTGTTGGGGGCGGTGTCCTCCTTTATTTCCGGATCATAATGGATTACCCTGTATGCTTCCCTGAAAACTTCCTTGAGCCTGCCGGTGTCCTCTGCCATTTGTGATAGTATGCCCAGACTTCCCTGAGCAGATTCAAAAATGAGAATATTGCGTTCTCCTTCGGGCCCCATGAACCATACTTCTATTTCGGATTCTTCTACCTGAAACACCCGGCAGATAGCTCTTTTAAGGGCCCAGGTAAGCGAAATAACCCCCTCATCACCAAGTTCCAGCGCTTCCACTGGCTGTAGATACAATGAATCGGCAGTATCGGTAGTATATAATCTTACGGTGACTGCAGGGTCCTTTTCCCGTTCAGGATTTTCAAGCTCTACCTGCCGGAGCCATTTACCCGATGTTTTTCCTATCACAAAACCGTTCTCCTCTTCCTTTGACCTTATCCATTTCTTGTTGACCTGTATAAGTCTGCATGCCTGGCAAAAAGTGAGGTTGAGTAAAGGATGCCCGGAGGCCTTAATTGTGGAGCGAAGGGTGCTTTCCATTCCTTTGGGATAGTAAAAAAACTGCTCTATATCGTAACCGGACGACATCCTGTCCTCTTCCTCGGAAGATATCCTTTCTACAGGCCAGGTATCTGCCTCAACCATCTCAAGCAGATTTTTATATAAGTCGGCAGTTGTTTGTCCCATCAGGGGTTCACCGGTAAACGGATCGTTATTTATACCCCGGCCTTCCTCTCCCAACCACGCATAACCGGTCTTACGTGATATTTTTAGCTCCTCAGTCTTCATATCGGCTTCAGTCAGTTGCATCCGGGTGATGCGAAATTTACCGCCGTCATGATAGATTAGGTTGGAGGGTCCGAATTCGCGTAGTGCTATGAAACGGGCCCGGGAAATATATGTGCCCTGTTCCTGGCTTTTGCGTCCCACAAAGGCGCGTATCGGAAGGCGGGTAAAATTGTATCCGGGCAGGAAGCCTTCGGCCGCAAGATAACGGTAGATGTAAAACTCAGAATTAAAACTGCCGTTGAACCCTCCGGATATTTCATTCTGAAGCAGATCGCGCTGGCGGCTTCCTATGGCTACCATACGCCGGGCTTCCCTGTGTTCAAAGCTGCTGCTGGCTATAGTCGGGTCATTCATTACCACTGTCCCTTTTTCAATCATACCGGAGGCAGTCCTGAAAAGTCTTCGCCAGCGATCAAAGCTTTTCTCCAGACGCGGGTAGAAATTCCGGCAGATGGATATCAGCCATTCATCGTTATACCATGAGGTGGATTCCAGAATTTCTTTTTGATCTGCTATTATTTCCTTAAAACCTTTAATCCATGTCATGGAAAAATCTGAAGCCTGTCCCTCAATAAAGTTTTTGATGCTTTCCCTGACCGGTAGATTTTGCCTGTCGCCTGTATCTATGACGTCGTTTATGGATCTTTTTACATCCCGGAGACCAAGTTGCATCAGGATATATGCGTAAAAGTGATTGGCGATCAGCTCTTCATTGCACAAATCAATCGTGGGAGCCTTCACTTCGCCAGCAACCATCTGCCTTGAGTTGTTGAAATAATGACGGTCGTGAGGAGAAATATAGCTGCAATATGTAAAAACAAGTGCTGTTTGTCCGCTCCGTCCGGCCCGACCGCTTCTCTGAGTGTAATTGGCAGGGTTTGGAGGAACATTCCTCATATGAACGATATTCAGCGTGGAGATATCTATACCCAATTCCATGGTAGGAGAGCAGTAAAGGGCAGAAATGTCGCCTCTTCTGAATCCCTTTTCGCGTTCAATGCGCTGCTCCGTTCCGATCTGTCCGGTATGTTCGCTGGCATGGAAAAATTTATCAAATGCCGGGAAGTCCTGCTGATAAAACCGCTTGAAGTAGCTGTTGGGTTCTATGGTAAGGTCCCGGCCGGTTGTTACTATCCTGACCTCATCGGTCAGCACGCTTTTTCCATCACCAAGTCGCCAGATAACCTTTTCTACCCGGAGGCGGAAACCTTTTTCGGTAGATTTATCGCCTTTGATATCCTTATCTGCAAGGAAGTGCCCGCGCTTTAGAAGGAGGCACAGGGATTCTGTATATGTTGCCAGGTCTTCTCCTTTTGGTGCTTCAAGTTCCCGGCGGATAAACATCCTTTTTATGTATTTACCAAGGTTGCTGTTAGGACCAATGCTATTGGTAAAGATCCTTTTATCTTTTTTTCCGGGCGACCGGTATATAAGGAATGAGGGTGTTTCAAGCCGCTCATCGGCTTCGAGCGACCATTCCTTATCCTGGTCCAGATGTTGCTTGAGCCTGTCCTCCAGGTTTTTCCTGTTACCCTCATCAAGAAGGTAATAATCAAATGCATTGGATGTGCGAAAGTAGTTGAGTACATGTAACAGGAAGTTGTAACGTTGATCAGGAGTGGCGGCTGAAAGCAACAGATCATCCCTGAAGAAATCGTCCCTGGCACAAAACTCGTCGAGCATTTCATAATCTATCCTCAATAGGGCACACTGCTCAAGGTTTGGGGTATTGTACCTCCAACCTCTCCTGAGATCGTATAGTATTCTTATGGTAAGGTAATCCTTTATGGCCTTTTCGTTTTCCGGATCAGGCCAGGTAGAGTCTTCAGATACGTTGCGGGCATAATCTTCCTCGGTAAGACCCAGCTTTTCGTAAACAGCGTGAGCAATCCTATCGATCTTCAATTGCCTGTCACCGGAGGATTTGAGAGCATGATAAATCGCAGAACGCAGCCTGCCTATCATCATGAAGTCATTGAAATGTCCGGCCTGCAGTGATGCGTCCTGACGATTGTCGGTAAAGCTGAGGACCTTCTGGACTTCTTTTGGCTGCCTCTGGTAGTGCTGGCTCTTAAGGATACTGAAAGTAGTAATGGTTGTGGCGGTGCTTTTCCCTACACTGCCAATTCTCATCAGCTTGGTATTCTCATTGGTGCGCGGGTCAAAAACAACACCGGAAGTGGGATCCATGCACAATGGTGCCGCAATGAACCAGCCGGTAAGATTAAGACCGGGCACCTGATCGTATGAGAAGTTTCCCTCTGCATTGAACCATACCTTTACCGGAACTCGGAATTCATAGTAATTATCAACTTCTACTCTTCCGTTTTTCAACTTCCACCAGGCATCAGGAAGATTCTGCACCTGATCCTCTTCCCAGATATCTTCTCCGTTTTCCGGTAAAAGCAGATAACCGGATTCAAAATCATTGTCAGTAAGCAACCTTTTACTCTTACCCTCTTTCCTGCTGCCTTTAAGTTCCTGTTTTGTTATTCGCTCGGGCAGCTCATGCGGATTGCGGGGTTCAAACCGCATCTCTTCGAAATTCCGCTTAACGCAGATAAAATCAAAACCGGAATAACGGCTGAACATTAAGGGGTAGATAGTTTTTTCCTTGCCCGTTGCCTCTTTTATATACATTCCGTCTTCAAGAGTGACGCGCCGGTCTTTCCTGCTTTCCAGGGTAACGTAAACATTTCCGGCCTGGGAAATAAACTGGTGAACCTTAAAGGGCAAAAATGTTATACGATTTTTGATGTTTTTAATATTCAGAGCTTCAGACCATTCAAACAGTTCCATCAGGGCTTTGAAGCATCTCTCTGTATCAGGTTCATTGGCATCGGCCGACAAGGCTTCAACCAGTTCCTTCAATGTTACTGGCCTTGCCCGCCGAATATTTCCATCTTCATTATGAACAAGGGCAATACGGTTCTCAACCCATATTGCAAGCGGATTGTCCCTAAAAGCTTCCTCACTGCCATCAGTCGGTAAAGATCTGTGAATTATTTCCTGGAGATCGAAAGCGGATGGTATAGTCCCGTTATAGTTGGTAATTATCTTCAGGCTCTCTTCTATGATCTGATCTTCCGCGAAAGCTTCTCCAAAAATACGGGTAGCATAATCGGCAACAACCTCCCTGGTGTTTTGGGGTTTGCCTCCAGATATCATGGTAGCCGATGTCCCTATGCATTGAATTCTTTGGCTACATAGAGCTTTGAGTCTCCTGATAAGCATGGCCACATCGGCACCCTGCCTCCCGCGGTAAGTATGCAGCTCGTCAAAAACCAGGTACCGGAGATTAGCGCTGAATGAATCGCGAAGATACTTTTCGCCGGCCCGGGTGAGAATCAGCTCCAGCATCATGTAGTTGGTAAGCAATATATCGGGTGGATCAGCTTCAATCTCCCGCCTCAGCTCTTGGCTTTCCTGTCCGGTATATTTTCGGAAGGTAACAGGAAATTCGTCGCCATAGTTGTCTGCAAATTTCCTGATCTCTTCCTCCTGGGAGTTGATCAGCGCATTCATCGGATAGACAAGGATTGCCTTTACCCCTTTGGGAGGTTTTTCCTTGAAAATATAGTTGAATACCGTGCCAAGGAATGTAAGGGATTTACCGGACCCGGTGCCGGAGGTGACAATAAAGCTTTTGCCGTCCGCCCCCAGGCGAATCGCCTTTTCCTGATGTTCAAACAATGTATATGATCCGAAGGTTTTTCGGATATCCTGATGTAGGATATTTTCGTTGATAAGCTGATCAATACCGGCAGCATCTCTGTAGGCGGGATTGAACTGGATCAGGGGTTCAGGAAGATATTCATCTTTTCGGAAGGCATCATCAACAACCTGACGGATACGCTCATCCCGTATAATATTGAAGCTCTTCAGGTATTCCTTGTAATCACTAACGATCTGTTTATGAACCTCAAAAGCTTGCATAGGGGAATTTTTAGTTGATCCAGTACAGCGGAAGTTTAAATGATTGAAAACCCGGTTACCTGCCTGATAACTGTCGTTATTTCAAAACCCTAAATTAAAAAAAAGAAGGTAACTGCGACGGATAATTAACAAATAATGCTAAAGCTGCCTTTAAATATACACCATGCCCCGCTATTGTGGCTATACTTGCCGTCCGGTTTATCGGGGAAGTTCCACCGGTGTAGTTGTCTTATATAAAGTCCAGGAAGATGGTCAAGAAGATCCTGCTTTTTGTGCGGGAACAGATCAGGGACGAGTACGGACTTGCCATATCGTATGTTCTCCTGGATGAGGTGAGTTTTGTGAAGTCGTACGGTGCCAGGCCAATGAGTATCGAATGGAGGCTTGCTGAACCTATTCCTG
>SLGC01000085.1 GCA_007123885.1 Bacteroidales bacterium
CCGGTCGAATATTTTTTTATCTTTCCTGACAGAAATCCGGGTTTAAAACAGGGTTCAATTAACCTAAACTTTTAATTATGAGAAAAATATTTGGTTTGCTTTTTTTGGCTGTGATATCCATAAATATCGCATATGCAGGAGGTATAGTGACAAATACCAACCAGAGCGCCTCCTTTATCAGGATGCCCGCAAGGGATGCCTCATTGGGAATTGATGCAGCATATTTTAATCCTGCCGGGATGGTGTTTCTTAACGATGGTCTGCATCTTTCCCTCAATAACCAGTATATTATTCAAACGCGAACAATTAACAGCACTTTTCCCGGAATGAACAGAAATGAATTTACCGGGACGGTGACCGCACCTGTTTTTCCCTCAGGTTATGCAGTATATAAGACCGGCAGAGTGGCATTTTCTCTTGGTATCAATCCAATTGGCGGGGGAGGCAGTGCTTTTTTCGAGGAAGGCCTTCCTTCATTCGAACAGATGGTTGCCGTCTTGCCGGCTGCACTTAATACTCAGGGAATTCCCACTACGGGCTATGAACTTCAGACCGAATTTGACGGATCTTCGCTGATCTGGGGATACCAGGCAAATGCAGCATATGCCGTATCGGACAAGCTGTCCCTTAGCCTCGGGTTAAGGGCATTGACGGCAAATAACAGCTACAGCGGTTATCTGAAAGATATTTCCATAAACCCGAACCAGCCCGCTTTTGGCACAGCCTATAACGGGACAAATATGGTACAGGCATCTGCTTTTTTTTCCGATGCATCAGCGACACTGCAATTATGGTCGGGCGGTGCAAGTACCTTTGCCGGGGTACTGGGACAAATTTCAGACGAGGGCTGGGGTGAAGTGATGCTTTCGGATGGCACCGCTGTAGGACTCGAGGAAACTCACATTGTACAGATCAAGGGACTGGTAATGGCAGCGGGGCAAAATCCGGAGAATATGAATATTGAAACTGCACATGTTGTTCTTGGTGCTGCATCCACATCCTTTCAGACAAATTCCGTGATAATGGCAGGATATGCACTGGCAACGGCAGACAAGGTGGTTGACGTGACCCAGAAAGGCTTTGGGATCGCACCCGTTATCGGTTTGAATTATAGTTTCAGTGAATATTTCAATGTCGCCGTCAGATATGAACATAAGGCTGAGATCACGCTTGCCAATGAAACTGTAAAGGATGATGTGGGCTTGTATCCCGATGGCGCTGAAACACC
This sequence comes from Bacteroidales bacterium, assembly GCA_007123885.1. Lineage (GTDB taxonomy): Bacteria > Bacteroidota > Bacteroidia > Bacteroidales > PUMT01 > PXAP01. Next base: position 1,229 of record SLGC01000085.1, read on the forward strand.
TGCAGATATGCCCGCAAATCTGTCAATCGGAGTAGGCTTCAAACCTGTTTCAAAGCTTACCCTGTCGGCCGGTTACCATTATTATTTTGACAAAAGCGCTAATTACGGCAAAAAGATCAGTAATGTGTTTTTTGATAATTCAGAGGTTATTGATAAAAACTTCTGGGAGGCAGCTTTTGGAATTGAATATGAGATCACGGGAAATCTGCTGGTCAGTGCCGGGTACCTGCGCACTCAAACCGGTGTGAACGACCTGTTCCACAGTGACCTCAGTCACAGTCTCAGCACCAATTCCATCGGGTTTGGCGGAAGATACATGATAAGCCCGGGCATAGGCCTTAATATTGGATTGATGAATACCATGTATGAAGGTTATATTAAGTCCTTCTCAACGGGCTACCAGGAAGAGTATAACCGGAGCGCATTATCCTTTGCACTTGGGTTGGATCTCAGTTTCTGATAAAAATGCTTTAAGGACCGGATAGGGCTGTCCTGCACAGGGACGGTCTTTTCCCGTTAATGTAAGTGCCGTAAAACCCACAAGTCCTTTTAGCTTGTGGGATGTAAGGCGCAAATGGTTTTAACCTTGCGAAAAAATACAGTCTGTGCGGGAAAAAGCCGGGATATGACGGAAAAAATGCTGGTATCCGGGGATCACGCGAAATGACAGTAAAAAAGGGGCTGCTTTCTGACTGAAGCAGCCTCTTCCGAAGTTAAACCGGTCACCGATGTTTAATATTCCCGGATATTAGTTGTCTGTTTCACCTGTCATCAGGAACAGGGGCTTCATCTCAAAGCTCTCATAGATTGGCCTGAGCCTCTCGGTGTTGTAATGCTTCCTGATATCAACCAGCTTTTTTGTGCTTGTAACAACGTCTATCGGAACGTTATCATAACGTCCGTTCTGAAGGACTACAAGCCGGCCATGGATGCCCTTCAGTATAAGGTCGAGTGCAAGGTTTCCAAATGCCATGGGAACGATCGAGTCGATTGCATCAGGATCGCCGCCCCTGACCAGGTAACCTAGTTTCTGGGTGATCACGTTTATAGGTTTGCCGCCGTTGAATTTGGCAGAAAGTTTCACCATTTCGTTTGAGACCAGGTCGCCTATACCACCCAGTTTAGCATGTCCGTAGGCATCCTTTTCCTGGCTCTGGAAAACCATTTCGCCTCCCTCATACATTGCTCCTTCTGAAACCAGCACTACCGAATAGTTGCTCGGGTTCTTCCTGCGGTCCTCAACCATTAGTTTGGTGAGTTTTTCCATGTTGAACTTATACTCGGGAATAACGCAGCGGTTGGCTGCTCCGGCCATGGTAGGAAGCATGGCGGTAAATCCGGCATAACGTCCGAATACCTCAAGTACAAGGAATCTCTCGTGTGACCCGGCAGATGTCCTCAGGATATGGGTCATCATTATTGTGCGGGTAATGCATGTGCTGAAGCCGATGCAATAATCTGTACCGGGAACATCATTATCCATGGTTTTGGGAATGGCAATTACTTTGAATCCTTCCTTGTACAGTCTTACGCCATAGCTCAAAGTATCATCTCCCCCTATCGGGATCAGGTAATCGATGTTGAGGAAAGCAAGATTTTTTATTACCTCCGGTGTGAGGTCATTCATATCATCCTTATATTTATCCTTCAGATGATCAGGTACATGGATCTTTTTTACCTTGCTGGGATTGGTACGGGAACTGTGAAGGAAAGTTCCCCCTGTCCTTCCGGCCCTGTTGACTAACTCCTCGGTAAGTTCCAGATAATATTCCTTGTTATTGGCCTTGGGATCAGCCTTCATTTCCATTACACCTGCCCACCCCCGGCGTATTCCTATCACCTTGTAGCCTTCACGGAGAGCTCTGATGGTTACCGCCCTGATGGCCGGATTCAACCCCGGAACATCTCCACCTCCTGTGAGTATGCCAATTATTCCTTTTACTTTTTTGCTTGTTGTTGCCATTTTAAATTGATTAAATTGTTTTGATAATTTTTAAGAGGCTAAAATTATAAAAAAAAGCTCAATGATCAAGCAAAAAAAAGTTTAACGGCAGCTTTCAACTCTTTCAATTTCAATGTTGGTAATTTCCCAGTTAAATTCATCCGATTCAAGCTGCCGGTTGTTTAAATTGCTGCTTCTGTAGAACATTCCATTTATCCTTCCGGTCCTTGCGAGTTTTGGATTTATGCATACTTCTGTTTCCTCATTTGTTTCAATTAATTTGGGACCCATATAGAATTCTATATCCCAGGTAATCCTGATGGGATAATCGTTATTGTTCTTCATTTTAAGCCTGAGCTCCAGGGGACTGTTCCTGTCAAAAAATTTTGAATTTGCCCACCGGTATTGAATATCAACTCCTTCTATGACAGAATGGTCTACAAAACGTCTTTGAGCATTGGTTTCCCCGGTAGATGTAAAAGAGAGAACAAGAATGAAAACAGCCGGTAAGATTAAGTTTTTCATGATAAGATTGATTTAATGGTGTTGTGTTGTTATAACGTATAAAATTAAAAATTCTGCATGATATTTTATTATTTGCAAATTACCTTCTTATCCTTGCCCCGGCTTTTTTCTCAAAGGCAGAGGCCAGGTTGTTCATTACCATTTCAATCTGACTTTCCTTCAAAGTCCCTTCCATATCCTGCAATATGAAGGTTATTGCAAAAGACTTTTTTCCTTCGGCTATTTTTTCTCCCTCATAGACATCGAACAAAGAGATACGTTTGAGAAGTTTCTGTTCGGTCCTGTAGGCAAGCTCCTTTATTGTACTGAATTTGACTTCTTTGTCCAGTTCCATTGCCAGATCGCGTCTTACCTCGGGGAATCTGGGAAGTTCCCTGTACAAGGTTACATGCTGTGCTGCAAAATTTACGAGGTGATCCCATCTTAAATCTGCATAGAAAACATCTTTTTTCAAATCTGTTTTTGCCAGTATATCCGGATGAACAGCACCATATTCTGCAACCGTCTTGTTTCCGGCGCGGACCTGCAAGCCATAAAGAAAAAGCTCATTCTGAAGTTCGCTGTATTCCATACTGTCAGGATCAATTCCCATTCGCCTGAATATCTGGCCTGTGAATGCCTTTATGTCATAAAAGTCCATGTTCCTGCTTTTGCTGTTCCAAAGATCAGTATGATTTTCTCCCGAAATGAACAGGGCAAGGTGCCTTGATTCCAGGTAATTTTCCAGGTTACCTTTTTCATGATCTTCCCCCCCGTATCTGTATACATTGCCAAATTCAAAAAGTTTCAGGTCATGGTTCTTTCTGTTGGTATTATAATTTACAGTCTCGAGTCCCCCGAAAAGCAGGGTCATGCGCAAACTGTCAAGATCATTGCTGAGCGGGTTCATGATCCTTACCAGTCGGCCGGCAGACAGTTCATCATTATTGTAATAAGCAGACTTTGTCAGTGAGTTGGAAATTATTTCATTAAAACCCAGGCTGGAAAGCATTTCTGAGATGATATTGGTGTATTTTTCCCGGTCGGGTTTTTCTGAATATGAAATTGTCGAGTGTACGCTGTCGGGGGTGGATATATTATTGTATCCATAGATCCGCAGGATCTCCTCAATTACATCTGCCTCCCTGGTAACCTCCACCCGGTACTGCGGAACTACAAGTGTAAGATTTTCGTTATTGTCATCGAGAATATTGAAATCAAGCAGGCTCAGTATTCTTTTCATTCTTTCCCTCCCGATGCTTTCACCGATCAGCCTGTCAACATGACTGTAATCCATTCGCAGTTTCACCGGCGGTACCGGCCTGGGATAGATATCGGTAACCTCTGATGATATCGCCCCGCCTGCTACTTCCTTTATAAGCATGGCAGCTCTTTTAAGTGCATAAACCGTGGCTGAAGGATCAGTACCGCGTTCAAACCTAAAAGAAGCATCGGTATGCAGACCGTGCCGTTTGGGTGTTCTTCTGATAGAAACCGGATCAAAACTGGCACTTTCCAGGAAAATGTTGACCGTATCCTGATCTACCCCGGAGTCAACACCACCCAAAACCCCGGCAATGCACATGCCTTCTGCTTCATTGCATATCATCAGATCATCGGGCGACAGTTCGCGGATATCCTGATCAAGAGTAGTGAATCTGGTGCCGCCGGGTAGCTGTCCAACAACAACTTTTCTTCCCTTTATCTTGTCGGCATTGAATGCGTGCAATGGCTGACCTGTCTCATGCAATACAAAATTTGTAATATCAACAACATTGTTTATGGGCTTAAGACCAACAGAGGATAATCTGTTCCGGAGCCACAGGGGAGAGGATGTGACTTTAACTCCTGAAATCGTCAGTCCCGAATACCGTATACAGCTCTCAGGATCTTTGATGATGATCTCAACAGGATAATCATTGTTGTCATTTCTGAAACTGCCAACATCCGGCCTGTAAAGGTCAACAGCAGCAGTTTGCCCGAGCCAGGCGGCAAGATCACGCGCAACACCAAAGTGCGATGCCGCATCGATCCGGTTCGGGGTAAGACCTATTTCAAAAATTGTATCGTTTTTTATGTTGAAATAACCGGCAGCAGGGGTTCCCACGGCTACATCATTGTCCAGAACCATGATGCCTTCATGGGAATCACCCAGGCCAAGTTCATCTTCGGCACAGATCATCCCTTCCGATAACTCACCCCGTATTTTTGATTTTTTGATGGTCAGGCTCTTGTCGCCCATGTAGAGTATGGAACCTGGTAATGCAACAACTACTTTCTGGCCGGCTGCAACATTAGGTGCGCCGCAAACGATCTGGAGTATCCTTTCATTGCCGGTATCGACATTTGTCAGGCTCAGTCTGTCGGCGGCCGGATGTTTCCGGCAGGATACCACTTCACCGATTACCACTCCCTCAAGTCCTCCTTTGACGGACTGGAATTTTTCGATCCCTTCGACCTCAAGCCCGATGCTTGTTAAAATATCAGCGATGGCTGAAGGTTCAAGATCTGTTTTAATGTATTCTTTAAGCCAGTTGTATGAGATCTTCATTTATGTAAATCAGGATTGCAAGATGGAATTTCTTCAAAAAGTACAAAATTAACTAAAAAACAGATACCCGTATGTTAATCGAAATAAAGATAAGGCGGCGCCCGGGAATTTTTACGGAAACTGCTTACAAATTAATATATTTCTCCTGTAAAAACAAGAGTCAAA
>SLGC01000429.1 GCA_007123885.1 Bacteroidales bacterium
GAAGTGAAAAAAAATACCCCCCCGATTTATAATAGAAAAAAAGGCTCATTATAAGCAGATATGCATTGCGAAGCCTGTTGCGGCGGTATACAATTGTATAGAGTAGTAATAGCAGAAACAGGAACCCCCAGAAATAAAGACGGGTGAAAAGCATGGGTTCATCGCCCGAGTATATGAATACTCCACTCAGCCAGTCTGAGCCAGCCGAGATCATGTTTAAGCTTGCCATAGCCATCCTGCAAATATACACTCAGGAGATATTTAATTTCGGAAGATTAAAAATATTTGCAAGAATCAAATATACAAGCCTTTAAAATTATTTGGGAAACAATCAAGAATTTTTTATTAATTTTCCTAAATTTTTTTTGCTTATTTGTTAATTCTTCATAAATTAGTTCGCAAAAATTGGTATTTTTGATCCTATCCAACTTAAGTCCTGTATATTATTGACCATTTTTAATTAAACCATCGAACAATTTTTACTGGATTAAAAAGTTCTTTGAAATCCTCGATCACAGGGAAAATTCATGGCTACAGGGTTTATATAAACCGCCCGGCTTTCTTAATTTAGGCTCTTACAGTCATCCTAATGTTAGGCGGGTTGACTGAAATTTTTTTTCATAAATCTTTATCCAATCAAACAGTTTTAATTTAATCTAAACCACTATGAGAAAAAATCTTTTTTTAGTTCTTGCATTTTTCCTGGCATTTAGTGGAAACTTGTTTTCGCAGGACCGGACCATCACAGGTTTGATAACCTCTGCAGAAGACGGTTCTCCTTTGCCCGGAGTTACTGTTGTCGTTTCCGGCCGTACAGACATCGGCACGGCTACAGACATTAACGGGCGATATTCCATAAGAGTTCCTGCAGGTTCGCAGGCTCTTGAGTTTTCTTTCGTCGGGATGGAAACTCAGGCCGTCGCCATCGGGGCATCAAATGTTATGAATGTTGTGATGCAGCCCTCGGCTGTATTGCTCGATGAACTTGTTATTACGGCACTGGGTATCGAACGGGAGGCCCGGACAGTTGGCTTTGCCCAGCAACGTCTGACCGGTGATGAACTGGCGGCCAGCAGGGAAATCAATCTAAGCAGCTTCCTTACCGGAAGAATGGCCGGCGTACAGGTCACCAAAACCGCCGGAGGCGTCGGAGGTTCCTCCTCGGTTACCATCCGGGGCTTCAGCTCAATTTCGGGCGACAACCAGCCGCTGTATGTTGTTGACGGAATACCCATCACCAACCTGAACCACAGCGCCGGCGGGCTCTGGGGTGAAGTTGACTATGGTGACGGTATCGGCAGCTTGAATTCTGAAGATATTGCAGATATAACAGTTCTCAAGGGTCCGAACGCTTCCGCCCTCTATGGCTCAAGAGGAAGCAACGGTGTGATCCTGATCACCACCAAATCGGGAGGCCGCAGGGAAGGAGTCGGCGTTGAGTTCAATACAAATACATCGGTCGACTACATAAACCTGGTTCCTACATTCCAGAATAAATATTCGACAGGATATGAAGGGACCAACCTGTACGGCAGAATGGTGGAAATTCCCGCGGGAAGCGGCAATTTCTATGAAACACTTGATTCATGGCATCAGGATCACTGGGGACCGCCTCTTGACGGTAGAAGGATGGTTGTTGATCCATGGCGCATGCCGGGTGAGGAGCCCAGGGCTATACCGCTTACTGCACAACCTGTTGATAACATAAGGAATTTCTTTGATAACGGATTAACAAGCACCAATACCCTTACATTTACCGGGGGAACAGAGGCATCCAATGCCAGGCTTTCCCTCAGCAATATGTCGGCCAGCGGGATAGTGCCCGGCCATAAGGTGGGGCGTCAGACAGTCAACCTGAGGTCATTTACACAGGCCTCCGACCTGCTTTCCTTTGATGCCCAGGTGAACTACATAAGGGAAACCGGCGAGCAAAGACCCGGAATGGGTATTGGCATAGATGGCAATGTGGTAAGGGATCTTCATACCTTCGCCAGATATGTCCCCCTGGATTTCCTGGAAAGATACTATGAGGAAACAGGAACATATGGTGCATGGCCGGGGGTGCTTTATAACCCCTACTACCATATAAATGAGATCAGGAACAATGACAGCAGGGACAGGGTGATCGGACGTCTTACAACAAACCTGCGACTTACCAGCTGGCTTAGTGTTCTCGGAAGGGTAGGCACCGATTTCTACTCGGAAGACAGGACAAGAACATGGCCGATAGGCGCCCGTGGAACTGCCAATATAAGGGGCCGGCTGGAAGAATCCGACAGGAATGTAAGGGATATCAATGCCGACCTTATAATGAATATGGATACCCATCTGGGCCAGAACTTTAGCTTCATCAGTTCCCTCGGAGCAAGCATCCTTAATCAGCGGAGGGATTATGCAACCACGGAGGGCAGGGATTTCCATGCCCCCGGGATATACCATGTAAGTAATGTTACCGATATCCGCCCATCAAGGTATAAATCAGAAAAAGAGATGCAATCGGTATTCTTTACCGGACAGGTGGGTTTCAGGAATTACCTGTTCCTTGATGTAACGGGCCGTAATGACTGGTCATCCGCCCTGGGACGCGATAACTACTCGTTTTTCTATCCGTCGGTAAGTGGTAGCCTTGTCTTCACAGAGGCATTTAACCTTCCTTCCGGCATACTTCCTTTTGGAAAGGTAAGAGCTTCATGGGCACAGGTTGGTAATGATGCCGGTCCCTTTCTCACAAAGGCCGGATATAGTGTCCATACAGTAACGTATGCCGGGCAGCCAAGAGCAAATATCTACAGCCGTATACCCTTGTTCGATCTGAAAAATGAGCTTACAGAATCCTGGGAAGTGGGTCTTGACCTGAGATTCCTCCAGAACCGTATAGGGATTGACCTGACCTACTATGATGCAAAAACCAGCAACCAGATCATCCCCGTATCCATCTCAAATGCCAGCGGCTTCTCGTCTGTGGTCATCAACGCCGGGGAAATTGCCAACCGCGGAGTTGAAGCCACCCTTACCCTTAATCCTGTCAGAAGAAGCGGAGGCCTGAACTGGAACATCATGGGTAACTTTGCCGCAAACCGCTCGGAGGTTATCGAACTTGCACCGGGAGTGGAAACCTATACCCTGGCTCCAAGTGTCGCCGGCGGAGCTATTGAAGCCAGACCGGGCGAACCTTACGGCAGTATCATAGGCTACAAGTACAAGAGAGCCCCCGATGGTCAGAAAATCGTAAGTCCCGGTGGTTCATATGTAAGGGAAAGTTCGGTTTCAATTATAGGAAAGATCACACCCGACTGGACCGCAGGGATCAGCAACAATCTTACTTTCCGGAACCTGTCACTCAGCGTGCTTGTCGACATGGTCCAGGGTAAGGATATATATTCCTCAAGCAAATACCAGATGACAGCCAAGGGAACAGGAGTATGGACAATTGAGGGAAGGAGGGAACGCGATATGGATGATGAAGGCAACCAGCTGCCATATGTGGGTGTTTTGCCGGGTGTACAGGAGATACTTGACGAAGGCGGAAATGTGACAGGCTATGAGCCTAATACCGTAGCCGTCGATGGCCAGACCTACTGGGCCACCAGGGCATGGGGAGGTATCTCGGAGGAATTTGTGGTGGATGGAAGCTTTATCATGCTGCGGGAGGTGATGATCAGCTACCGGCTCAATCCCAACTGGCTGAGGAATGTCAGGATCGAGGGACTGACACTCTCACTGGTCGGAAGAAATCTGTGGTACATACAGGAACACATGATGGATATGGGAATTTCACCGGAAACAGCACCCAATACATCGGCAGGATTTTCGGGTATTGATGCCCATTCACTGCCTACCACACGTACCTTCGGACTGAACGTTAATGTTAGATTCTAATTACCTGACCATAAAAATTGAACATATGAAGCCACAAAATATTTTAAGACCAATATTTGCAATTATCATGGCTTTCTTTTTGGTGATTGCATGTACGGATGATTTCGAGGATATGAACACAGATCCACGACTTGTAACCTCCGACCTGGTTAATGTCAACCATCTTCTTACCAACGTGCAGGTAAGCCTGTTCATAGGCCAGATCAGCACTGGTGTCGGCGGTACTACCGATGCCTGGGCCGGTATGGCTACAAGGCATGATTCCAGGGAGTTCGGCGAAGGCGACTCACCGGGGACATGGAACACAGCTTACGGGACAAGGTTAAACAATCTTTCCAATATAATACATCTTACGGAAGATGATCCGGATCTTGTGAATAAAACTGCCATCGCAAGGATAATGAGGGCGCATGCAGTATCCATTCTTACAGATACATACGGCGATGTCCCGTATTACCAGGCCTGTTTGCGGCAGGAAGAGGCTGTTTACCAGCCTTATTATGACGCTCAGAAGGATATCTACGAGGACCTTTTCAAGGAGTTGAGGGAGGCCGCAGCCCAGCTTGATCCCGCCAAAGAAAGCTATGGTGCGGCCGATCTTGTATATGGCGGCAATGTGGAGCTGTGGAAGAAGTTTGCCAATTCGCTGAGACTGCGGCTGGCACTGCGCATCCGTTATGCCGACGCTTCGATGGCACAGGCTGCGATCAGCGACCTTACTGAAGCCAACCTCATTACCACCAACGGCGAAAGTGCTTCAGCATGGACAAACGCCGCACAGCCCGAACACCGCAATCCAAGATTCAACAGGATTGAGAATAATCCGGGGACTATTGAAAGTGTCCATGCAGCAAAGACAATGATCGACATCCTGCTTAACAACGATTCTCCAAGAGATCCGAGGATCGGGATCTATGCAGACACCGCACGGGCAACTTTCCCCGGAACCCCGGGATATGAGGATATAGATTTCTTTGGCTACCGCGGCGAACCTCTTCTTGGTAATTCTCCCGCCGAATATAAATATCCATGGCAGCTTGAAACCTGCTCGCGCATATCCCGTCTGTGGGAAATACCGGTAATTGAGAGGGTAACCCTTGGTGCGGCAGAGGTTTTCTTCAGCCTTGCCGAAGCCAGGCTTTTCGGTTTGATCAACTGGGGCGATGCCAATGATTTCTACCAGCGCGGGATAGATGCGCATATTAAGTGGTCACAGGATTTCTATGAACTGGCCGCACCGCAGCTGCCCGAAGTGCTTGCCCTTGCCTATCCCTCATGGAACGAGGAGCAGATCCAGGAGCATGTTGAATTCAAGGCAATGAAAGATGAAGAAATAGCAGCATTCAAGGCTGCTCCGGTATATAGCTTATCAGGCACCCCGGAAGAGCAGCTTGAACAGATCATAAACCAGAAAATAGTCGCTCTCTACCCGGATGGTTTCCAGGGATGGGCTGAAAAAAGAAGGACCGGATATCCAAGGCTGCTGATCGGACCCGACACAGATCACCTGAGGGGTCAAATAGCAAGAAAATATCCATGGCCGGAAAGGGAGGAGCTTGTAAACAGCGCTAACTGGAATGAGGTCATTCAGCGGAACGGTGGAGAGAATACCCGCCTTGTAAGATTCTGGTGGGATGCCAATCCAAATCCCAATCCCCCGCATCCGGGCACACTTCCAACCCGACCTACAGCATGGCAATGAAAGGTGGTTCAGGTAGTTAATAAAGGCTGGTTAAAAAGTCCACAAGGCATGCTCCCTGTGGACTTTTTTTTCCCGGATACTGTCGAAGAAAAAAATAGTTCGTACCAGGGATCAGCAGTGTAATTTTGCCAACCGGATTGCAGACCCGAGATTCATGATGGGCAAAACATACCTGATAAAGTTATATGTAATAGCCGGGAAATTGCTTTTTCCCCGGGTAAAGGATGTAGGAATAATTGATATAAAAATTCAAATGAAAGGAATTGATAAACTTTTTTGAGTCAGTAAAAAAAGTTTTAACAGTGAAAAACTTAAATGCCGGTGAAAAGGATTTAGTTTAAAATTACGATAATACTGTTTAATCAAAATGCTCGTGAACCAGCAATTATTAAATTATTTGTTCAAACTTTTTCCTGGTCTGGTACGTTGAATTGGCTTTAATAAATTCCTTTATATCATCAAAAACTTTTACAAGTTCCCTTACATCATTAGATGAGATCCTCTCCTTTCCGAACAACTCCCTGTACACATTTTCCTTGCTGCTCACCTTTACAACTTCAGCACCGCTTATGTCGGAAACTTTCAAGCCTTCATCTAATTGATGCAGGTTACCTTCACTGTCTTTTATCATCAGAACATCTTCAGCATTCATCAGATTTTTTAATTCATAAATGTTCATAATTGTTGTTTTTAATTATAGATAATTATTAAAAATGGGTATAAGATGTTTTGTAAATTTTACTTTAATATACTATTTTTTTACTAAGTATAAAAATAACAAAAAAATTTATTAATCTATGGTATTAC
>SLGC01000102.1 GCA_007123885.1 Bacteroidales bacterium
ACACTCTTACGACGCTCTTCCGATCTAATCCACCTAAAAGTAACCGGATATTCAGGTTACAGGCGATAGAAATGCCTGATATGCACGAATGCACAGTATTGTGAAGGTCAAACTTATTGAGAAGATAACCAATATTGGTTATTGACAACCAGAAGGTTTGATAACATTCCGTATCCACCTTCCTATAGAACCGACACCTCCTTCAAGCCGGTAGATGTTAACTTATCATAACTCAAAAAATATGCCACTTATTTCGCAGGCTGACGACCTTTTTAACTACCTGTAATTTAGCATATATGCAACACTGAAAGTATTGGGTGATGAAGCAAAAATGTCCGATTTTATTATATATGTAGAATAAATACCCAGATGAGGGATTATTTGCATCCGGACCTGCAGAAATGCCGGTTTTTAATCTTTATCCTTTTCGCCCGCTTCTGCATCATCATTACCGGTATCATCTTTTCCCTTCTTTTTATCCGCTTCTGCATCATCATTAGCGGTATCATCTTGTCCCTTCTTTTCACCCGCTACCTCATCATCATTAGCGGTATCATCTCCGTCCCCCTTTTCCTCTTCATCGGGCCTGATGATGTCATGCTTTAAGAGCAGGTTGTACCAGTTGATTATTTTCTTCATATCGGAAACATAAACCCTGTCCCGGTCATATTCGGGAAGCACCTCCTGAAAGAAGCTTTTTAACTGCTGGTTGGAAGATTTGTGGCTCAGGACTTCTTTCCCGCCGGAATGGTCGTAAATCCGTTTGAGGACATCTGCCAGCGCCATTTCACCGGTTTCTGTAAACACAGCAATTTCCTCAAGAGTGCTGATCTTTGAGGTCGAATATGCACTCATTCGTTTTTTATCTTCCAGAGATTCAACAATTATTGCATTTTTCCCCTGTGAAATAAACCTGTATAATCCGGGATAACCGGATATTGCCATTAAATCCTTTAATTCCATCTTAGCTTCATTAGTTATTTAATTAAACTTTGAAATCCACCGTCTAAGCAGGTGGTGATTCACTTATCAACCAGTTTAAGTTCCGTCTCTTTCCCTCACCGCCTGATCAGTTGGTCCCGTATGTGCCTGCAGGTAATTTACCTGTTCAGTCCACCGGGATTTCCCCCCTGTTGAATTCAGAATGCAGCCTGAGAATAACCGGAAGCAGCGGCCGTATATTATCATTTTCCAGTATGATCCCCGCAAGGGGAATTTTTTTTTCATCCCGCCACTGGTTTGCCATCCTTTTCCTTATGCTCTCTTCGGGTTCACCATCACGGTTCATTACACGTTGCAGGCGCAATTCTTCAGGTGCGGTGACCAGAATAACCGTATCCAGATAAAAGTGCATGCCCGATTCGAAAAGTATGGCAGCCTCCTTGACCACATAGGGAGCATCCTGTTGATCGCCGCACCAGTTCATGAAATCGGTCAATACTCTCGGATGAACAATTTCATTGACCTTTTTCAAAGCTGCCGGATTGTTAAAAATAATGCCTGCAAGAGCTTTTTTATCAGGACCTTCCGGCCTGATGATATCCGGCCCGAATATATCCCTGAGCATCGCATGCAGCTGCCTGTCTTCAGCCATTAAATTTTTTGCCCGTTGATCTGCATTATAGACCGGGGTGCCAAGAATTGAAAAAATTCTGCAGAGTAAAGATTTCCCTGAACCAATTCCTCCGGTCACACCAATTTTAAGCATTATTTTTCAATAATATAATCCACATGCCGGGGAGTAAACCTCATAGACCGGATGTTTGAAGGTTGATTTGTAATTTCAACATCCAGCCGGCCATCCCCTTCAGGCACCTTATTATAATCAATAACAGCCTTGAATTGCTGCCTGCTTATCCTGTCGTAATCTGTCAGGGCAACATGATAGGATACTGTTATCTCTGAAGGGAAGGTCTTGAGTACCAGCGTATCGGGAAGATTGATGATTTCAAGGGGAATTCGGATGCTGGCCTCCGTAAACTGTTCTACGGGAATGTTTACCCTAACCATGTTTTCAGACAGGTTCAGCATATGAAATTCAGGAAAACCAACATTTTCATTTACAGGCTGATTAATTCCGGTCTTCCTTAAAAGCCGTGTGGGAACAAACTGCATGGTATCTAAAATTGCTGCAGGACCGGACACATTAACCGAATCAGGATCAACAATTACATTCCCCCTCATCATAAATTGCTGATCAAACTGAAGTTCCAGAACAGGTTTTACCGGCAGTCTCCCGGTAACCATTTCTGTGAAATGAAAGAATATGGTATCTGGTTTTATATCAAGTATATCAATGTCAGAACCAAGCTGTCCGGCGATCCTGTTGGTGGTAAGATAGCTGGGGATGTAATAGTTCCGGGTTTCCGTATCCGGCATCCGGTTCAATGAATATGAATTTACTTCCACAGTAATGGGCATCAGTCTCCTGCCAAGAAAATGCTTTATAAGAGTGTATCCATAAGCACTTACCGTAAGGTCCAGATTGGAAGGTAATTCGCCGATTAATACCTGGTTATCGGGATAGTTGGTAAATCTTACAGGATACCGCAAAGTGGCGGTATATTCTTTCCCCATGGCATTCAAAAACCAGATAACTGCAGATATGGTAAGGAAAAACAGAAATACCATAACACGGCGGTCTGGTTTGAGCCTTCTAAATTTTTCGGAAACGATTCTCAACACAATATATTCTCCTGTTCCAAATAATTTTTGCCGCTGTACAAAACACGGTCTTATCTCTGACCGCCTGCCAGTTCGGTAGGATCCTTAAGTACAGCGTTCTTATCTACCTTTATATGAATATTATTTCCAACATCAACAGTTATTACCTGACCGGAAATATCATTGATCTTACCGTAAATCCCACCCGTGGTAACTATTTTATCTCCTTTTTTCAGTGATTCCCTGAAGCTCCTTAATTCTTTCTGTTTTCTCATTTGTGGGCGGATCATGAAAAAATAGAAAACAAGGATGATAAGCAGAAGAGGCAATAGGGAAACAAAAGGGCTTTGTCCCTCCTGCGGAGGGGACATCAGTGCTAATACAGCTAAGTTAAGAATTGTCATTTTTTAAATATTAAAGGTTAAGATTCTATGCAATAAATGCATGATTGACAGGATGCAACAGCTCCTGAATATTTTTGAAATGGATGATTCATCAGTAAATATTTATTTTATTAGTTGGCCTGATGTATCTTACCATGACCTGTTTCCATCTTATTTTGTGAAGATATTGAAAATATCGTCATGGACGATTCACACTGTAAAATAAGCATAAAATATCATTAACAACAAGTACTCACTCTCCTATAAGTCCCCGCCCTCTTTTAATCACCCGGTTTTCATCTTTAAGTTGCTGTATGATCTTATCGAGTATACCATTGATAAAGTTACTGCTTTTCTGGGTGCTGTAGTATTTTGCAATCTCGATGTATTCATTGAAAGATACTTTTGTAGGTATGGATTCGTTTCCAAGTATTTCGGCTATTGCTAGTTCCATTATAAGAATATCCATAAAGGCTATTCTGTCAACATCCCAGTTTCGTGTATGCTGTTCGATCAGTTTCTCATATTCACCATGCTTCAAAACAACATTATGGAAAAGACTCCTGACAAATTCCCGGTCCTCATCATCCTTAAAAAGAGAATAAACGGGTACGGGAGACGAACCGGGCCCGGAATATTTTTTCAGGCTCTTTTCAACCATACGAACTACAAATTCAAGATCATCATTCCAGTAAATACTTCTTTCTTCAAGCACACTATCCAGCAAATCGGATACCAGAATCAATTCATTGAGCAGTTGCAGAATGAACTTTTTATCAGATTTCCAGGATCCTTCATCTTCAGACATATAGGATTTATAAAACTCACTGCGGGTCAATTGATTATAAAGTCCTCTTATAAGTTCGGGATTATTCGCCCAGGATATTCTGTGATCCTTAAACAAGGTTCCCAGGAGTTCATGGTTTTCAAGATGATTTATCAAAAGGTTATCGATTAAACGGGTATTCGGATTAAGATCTTCTCGTGAAGGCGATAGCTTTGAGCGGGCAAGCTCAATTCTTCCGCGGGCATATCTCGAAAGGTCAATGATAAGCATGTAAACCGAGAGGTACAATTCGTAGGTTTTCCCTATGCTGAAAAACAATTCTTTCTCGGATTTGTCCAGCGAATTGATACCGGATTTAAAATGAGCATAAGCTGCCTGCAATACCTTTATCCGTAATAATCTCCTGCTTATCATTTTATTATTAAAAGAGCTTCCGTGAATAGTCACGGAATGCAAAATAAATACATTTTGCAGAAATAATTATGCAATTAGCAAATAAATTTTTAACCTGCCCGATTTGTGTTTAAAGTACAAAATTCTTTTATTTGTTAAATATTTAAATTCATCTGTTTGTAATTTTTAATTGTTTGTCATATGCACTATCACATGCCTGATCATTTCCGGTGATGTAAAACAGGAATTGATAATTTCATATAATTTACTAAAAAATATCAAGGAATAAAAAAAATATTAAATTAGCCGCCAATAAACCCAAATCATATTTCAAAGAACTACATAAATCTCAAAATTTCTAATCACTTGATTACAAATACAAAAATACAGGATGATGGAAGAGAATGACAAAAAGATCGAAGGAGGGAACGAAGAAAGACAGGAAATTTTCTCGCAGACAGTAAGGGCCGGTAAAAGAACATATTTTTTTGATGTTAAAGCCACAAGGAATAATGATTATTACCTGACAATTACTGAGAGTAAAAAGCGGTTTAACAAGGATGGAAAACAATACTTTGAAAAACACAAGGTTTTCCTGTACAAAGAGGATTTTGAGAAATTCAACAAAGGGCTGACCGAAGTCATCTCTTTTATTACAAATGAACAACCGGTTGTCGCACCCCCGCAAAAAGACGGATCCGGATCCGAAGAAAAACTTAGTGAAAATTTCACAAACGTCAATTTTGAAGATCTGGAAGAGTAACCATCAATAAGATGGAGCCGATTAGTAAAAAAGGCTCAGGGGATAGGTGAAACTGAACTTTTCAATTACGTAAAACATTTCCGGCGACAACCGACTTATTACCGGTTCGGCTATATGTCCTGGTATTTTTTTGTAGAATGCCTGGGCTATCCCTCCTGTTATGCAGGCAAGAGAGCCACATCCGTCACCCAGTGATATTGCCAGTCTGATGGCATTTTCATAATCACTGCTATCCAAAAATGCTATTATTGCCGCAGGAACAGAAATCTCACATGATTGATCATAATAATATTCAGGGCGGATTATTTCAATGTTTTTTTGCAGATCATACCCGAATTTCGTTTCAATATAGCTGCGGATCTCTTCCTTTGTACGCCCATTTTTTGCCAGAAACACACAGGCTGCCGTTGCCTGTGCACCCTTAATCCCGTCCGGATGATTATGGCTGATCTCTGCGCATTTCCTGGATTCTTCAAGAGTTTCATTAACTGTCCTGCATACGTGACCTATGGGCGATATACGAAGGGCAACACCATTGTTCCAGCTATGATATGGTTTTGGTTCATCCTGCCTAAGCCATCTTAATAATGCAGCTCCATATCCGCGTCCGGGGTAACGCCGGCCGTATGCTTGCATCATAGTGGTGTATTCCCTCCCATTAAGCAAGGCATCCATGGTTGCTACCGTTAAGACGGTATCAGCAGTATAATCGGGATCTTTATTCAGCAGGGAAAAATCAACAACCTCAAACTTATTTCCTGTATGGCGCGATCCTATCATGTCGCCGGCAACAGCACCAATAATCAATTTCTCAAAAATCATCACCTGAAAAACTTTTTAATTCCGGAAAATGCAAATTTATAAAAATATTCTGGCTTCTGCAGACTACTTTTTACCGGTATCATCCTGCTTGCTGATAAATTCCCTGATTTCGTCAACACCAAGTTTCTTGACATTCGTAACTATGAAATTGGACCTGATAAAACCACCATATTGATTACATTCGTTTATGGCAGATTTGAAAATGTGGCTAATGGAAGTATTTATCGGAACTATAACAAGCAGGGTGCAGAAGTTTTCCATGAAATCCACTTCTTCAAGTTCAGCATTATCCTTTTTCAGAAAAAAATCAAATTCAGTCCTTATCAGCTTTTGCTGCAATTCATCAAACCGGTTGTCAAGGCTATTTATAAGTACTACAAAATACCTGAGCATTGAACCTTTACCACCAAGGCCGGTAGAGATAAAAATCTGTTCCTCATCAAGAAACTTGCTTTGCAACAACATTTTGCTTTCCTGAAAGGCGAGTACGGCCCAATCCCTGAGCTCCTTATCAGGTTGTTTAAGATATTTCTCTATAGCACGAAAAGCTTCCACTTTCTCCAGCGAA
>SLGC01000274.1 GCA_007123885.1 Bacteroidales bacterium
ACATCGGGAACATTCCCTATTCAATGAAAGAAACCGATATCGAGCAGTTATTCGCCGAACACGGAATGGTGATGTCAGTTAAGATCATTACCGACAAATTTACCCACAGATCAAAAGGGTATGGTTTCGTCGAAATGGAAAATGACATGGACGGCGAAAAAGCAATTGGAATTCTTAACGGCATGGATATCCTTGGCCGGAATTTAAAGGTAAGCCGTGCCAATCCCAGAAAGACTGTCTGAACCGACAATTATATAAAAGAATAACATCCGGTTTTTTTCCGGGGTTATTTATTTGCAAATAGTCAATTTGACCGGGATAATCATCCCGGCAGTCAGATTGAATCACCAGGCTAGTTTTCCAGCCTGCCCAATGTCACCTCTATTTCCTGTTTTTCGCCGTCTCTTGATATCAACAGGGTCACTTCATCATCGGGCCTATGCAGACTAACTTTTTCCTGTAGCTGAGCAACGTTCCTGACCTGCTGCCCGTCTAATTCAATAACCACATCACCTTGCCTGATCCCTGCATCCCGGGCGGCTCCTTCTTCCATCACATCTACTATATAAACTCCCGATACATGTTCAAGACCTTCTTCCCTGGCAATTTCTGAATCAACATCACGGATCTGGAATCCCAGTACTGCACGTTTTACTTCACCAAATTCCATTATATCTGTTACTACCTTCCGGACTATACTTACCGGAACGGCGAAAGAATTTCCGGCATAGGCTCCGGTTGGCGACATTATCAGAGTTGGCATGCCTACAAGCTCACCTTGCAGGTTTACAAGAGCTCCCCCGCTGCTTCCCGGGTTCAGGGGGGCATCGGTCTGAATGAAGGATTCAATTGCCATTTCACGTTCGGCAAAAACACCAAGTCCACGGGCCATCGCACTTACTATTCCTGCGGTAACAGTAGATGTAAGATTCAGGGGATTGCCCACTGCCAGCACCCATTCACCCACTCTTAAGTCATCGGAATTACCCATTTCAACTACTGGCAGGCCCTGTGCATCAATTTTAAGAACGGCAATATCCGTGCTGGGATCCGAACCCACCACTTCAGCAATGAAAGCCTGCCCGTCATTAAGGGTGATCTCCACTTCGGTAGCCTCCTGTATAACATGATAGTTTGTCCCGATATAGCCATCGTCTGTAATTATAATTCCCGATCCTATGCCCTCCTGCTGTTGCTGCTGGCCGGGAGGGGCAAAAGGGCTGCGAGGATCCCTGTCAAAGGTGGTTGTAACATGAACCACTCCGTGTATGGTTTTTTCGGCAGCAAAAGTAAAATCCATTTGTTCGGGTGCATAATTATCCGGAAGATTGGCGAACCACGCAGGATATTCCTGCTGATATGTTCCGTATTCTCCTGTGTTTGTGGTTGTATCAGATATCCTCGAGTAAATGACCACAACCAAAATTGCCGCAACCAGGGCAAGCACAAAATTCATCACAATACTTTTTCCTTTCATCTCTCACAATTTTAATTTGAACAAAATAGAACATCCTCTTTGTTGTGCTCTTTGTTAGAAAAGATGCAGCTTCATGAGTAAATATTTTTGAATTACTTCTCATGGACGGTCCGCCGGTTAAAATCCATGGCCGGATGAAGTCACAATTGACTGGTAAAGGGTTATATATGTGAGGTCAAACTTGCCATGCTATAATCATTCCCCATTTAAGCCAGACACCGCTCATGACCAGTTTCAGTAAATTGTCCGTTTTCTGAGGCTGGATTTGGACCGGACAATTTTCCTGTATATAAAGTTACTGAAATATTGTCATTTTTGTTAAATCATTTGCAGAGATTATTTAAATTTTAACAGAATATGGTTATTCGTCAAAAATTCCCGAATAAAAGCTTTTAATTAACGGATTTTTGTAAGTTTGACGAAAGGTGCTA
The DNA here is from genome assembly GCA_007123885.1 of Bacteroidales bacterium. GTDB lineage: Bacteria > Bacteroidota > Bacteroidia > Bacteroidales > PUMT01 > PXAP01. The sequence goes on from SLGC01000274.1 coordinate 1,909, forward strand.
TCTCCTGAAATTGTCAAAACTGCACCTCATTGATGTCAAAACCTTTCCGGCCATTAAGATAATTCTGCCTCAACGTGTTTGCCGGAATATAAACCATTTGCTATGAAAAAAACATTCCTTCTTATCCTGGTAATTGTGCATTCACTAGCTACGGTATATGCGCAGAATGTAAACACCACCATATTTACTATTTTTACCACAGCCGGTTGTGGCTGCACGGGATCGGGTGGTGCCCCCCTTACTTTTACAACACATGAGGAGGTTATAGATCAGCTTCAGGCTGCCACCACAGGAATAGAATTTCTTGTTTGGCAAGGATCAAGGCAGGCTGCCGTCGAGGAACTGGAAAGCAACAGGGAAAATTATGACGGGGTTATAATAATAGGTGAGATAGATTTTGGTGATTTTGGTATAGCATTTACCGGTTTGCCCACAATTTTTGTTCATAACCTCTGGGAATTCATGACTTCTCCATATAATCTTTTTCTTACGGGTAAAATACCCGAGGGAAGCATTCTGGCTGGCGGAGATGATCAAAGGTATCGGAACCGGAAAATTTTGACAGCACAGCTCGACCGGAGAAATGTCTGTTCACCGGAGGTTAAGGAATCAATGTTCAATGACCTGGTGGATAAAATAAAGCTTATCCGTGTGGTGAAAGAAGTAAAGGGAACCAGGATATTGATGCTGACGGCAGATAAGAATGATGTTATTGCAAGGGTAAATTACCGGGGGGATATCAGTCAGCAATTTCCCGATGATCATAATGACCGGTACGTGAAAAACTTAAAGGAATTGTTCGATATTGATATAGTAAGGGTAGGCGGGGAGGAATTTTATGAGGCTTTCAAAAATGCAGATGTTGGCCAGGCAGTTCAAATAGCCGATAAGTGGATAAGAGGGGCGCGCAAGGTAACCGCATCAAGGGATGAGATCGTTAAATCTGCCAGGGCATATCTTGCAACCGATGCATTAAGGATAAAATATGATTGTAATGCTGTATCAACCCATCTCAGGTCAGTTACCGGGAGCGGCGAACTGAAGGACAGGTTCAACCCCGGTATAGGTATGGAGTTGGGCTTTAAACCAAGAGGTATAATGGGTGTTTGTCAAAATTATCCGGATCTTCTGGTTGCCCAGGTATTGGCATATGCACTAACAGGCAGACCAAGCATGATGGGAGATTTTATTTACGATATTGACAATGGCGTGGAGATCATTCTGCATTGTGGTATACCTGTCAATCCATTCGGTGGTGACAATATGATTCCCTACAGTATAGTACCTCATGCAGAGAGCCCTGTAAGGGATATACCTGAAAGACCAGGTTCATCCACCGGTCTGACGGCAGAATGGCCGCAGGGTGAGCCGGTAACCATCTGGGAGATACATTCACTCCACAGGGAAATCCGGTTGCATACAGGGAAAATAGTTGACGGTCATGCAATTTATACCGGGGGTGAAAATATAGATGATGTTATGTGTACTGCAAAAATTTTTGCCAGGGTTGATGCGAAAAAGCTCAGGGACAATCATTTCTTTCCCTCAAAATATGGAATACATACCAATGCGACTCTTGGTGATTTAAGGAAGCAACTGACAGATATTTCCGTTTTTCTGGGGATCGCTGTTAATGATTCCGACATATAGGATCGGAAATTGAGAAAAAATTTACTCTGCCGGAGAGTTAGTGGAGCTGGAGGGAATCGAACCCTCGTCCAAACAAGGAACCAATAAGCTTTCTACATGCTTAGTCTGTTATTGGTTTTCGGGTACAGGCCGGTAACAGACAACCAAACTATACCTTATTCCCTGTTATCTCGTCCGGAAGCCGGGACAAATTCCGGACCAGCCCGACTTCGATGGTGCCTCTTTATCAAATACCACCGGGCAGGGTCTTTGAGAGACAGCTTGTTCACGATCCTCGACCGTGAATAAAAGCATTAATCTTCTAAAGATTAAGCTGCAAGCGCGTAGTTATTCTCGCCATTTAATTGTTTGCACCGCAGTTTAACGAGATGAATTGCTTTGCTCGGCATGCTTACCTATCCGTTCATCTTGCTGTCAAAACCGGTCAGCCCCATGAACTGCATACAAAGATACAAAAATCCTGCCAAATTCTGTTATTTTCAGTTGATTATTGATAAACTATAAACGGGGATCTGTATTTTGCCGGTTACAGTTAAATCATGTAACGGACTGATTGTAACATTCGGTATCTTTTTTAAAATAATTGTAAAATCCTTAATTTAGCAAAAAAACATCATATGCATATCGGGATTATAAAAGAGACTAAAGTGCCCACAGACAGGAGAGTGCCTATTACACCTGAGGCCGCTTCAAGGTTAATCCACCTTTATCCGGAATTTGAAATTTCCATAGAGAGCAGTGAAACCAGGTGCTATAGTGATGAAGAATACCGCAAGGCAGGGATCAGGGTAACGGATGATCTAAGTGACTGTGATATTCTGGCAGGTGTTAAGGAAGTAGGAATTTCGTCACTTATCCCTGGTAAGATATACATGTTTTTTTCTCATACTGCAAAAAAACAGCCGCATAACCGGATCCTTTTACAGGAAATTGTCAGAAAAATGATTACACTGGTAGATTATGAGTATCTGGCGGACAAGGAGAATTCAAGGCTGGTTGCATTTGGCAAGTGGGCCGGACTGGTAGGCGCCTATAACGGTCTCAGGGCATTCGGGCTACGTTATGATCTATATGATCTGAAACCCGCGTACCAGTGTTACGATCTAAACCGGGTAGCTTCCGAACTCGATAAAGTGGAACTTCCGGGTGTTAAGATCCTTATTACCGGAACCGGACGGGTTGCTTCAGGTGCCATGCAGATGCTCGCTCCCCTTGGGTATGAAATCGTCACTCCTGCCGATTTCCTGAACAAAGAATTTGGCAAACCTGTAATATGCCAGCTTGGTCCCTGGGATTATGTCCGAAGAAAGGATGGTGAAGAGTTTGACCTCCAGCATTTTTACTATTATCCCGGAGAATATGATTCAACCTTTCACCCTTACACTACGGTCACTGATCTTTTTATTCCGTGCCATTACTGGAATCCTGGTTCCCCGGAATTTCTCAGTAAGGAAGATTACCGGCGGCCGGATTTTAAAATTTCTGTAATAGCAGATGTTAGTTGCGATATAAAAAAACCAATTCCCTCTACCCTGAGAGCTTCGACTATTGAAGAACCTTTCTACGGATATGATCCGGAAACCTGCACTGAAGGAGAACCGTTCGATCACAAAAACATCACTGTAATGGCAGTTGATAATCTTCCTGGCGAACTGCCACGGGATGCTTCAGCTGAATTTGCAAATAAACTTGTAGATGATGTTTTTCCTGCATTTCTGAATGACCGGGACGGGATCATTGAAAGAGCTACCATTGTGCGGGAGGGCGGGCTTACCAGGAATTTTTCGTATCTGGATGATTATATCCATTCCATATGATCATATTTATGACTCGCGGCAAAGCTATCCACACAGACCGCCGTAAGAAAAAGTATACAGACTACGATGAATTGCCCTGATCACAGGCTTCCAGGCCACTGATGCCCTCCAGGATACTCTTGAGGGCTATAATGTGTTCGGGTTGTCGGGCAATGCGGGCTATTGCGGCCTGAACCGGGCCCAAAAGTGATGGTTGAATTAAATTGCAGACTCATGCTTTGTAAAAGAATGCCTCCTATTCAGAAAGAGCGATCATGCCAGATTCTTGTTGCAATTCTTAAGAGTGGTAATTGTTTCAGCAGGATTGGATGATCCGAAAATGGTAGTTCCGGCAACAAGCACATCTACACCGGCCTTCACAAGGGAAGAGGCATTTTGGAGATCGACTCCGCCATCCACCTGGATCAGGGCAGCCGAACCGGTTTGATAGATCAGTGTTTTGAGCTTTCTTATCTTGTCATAGCTGCTCCTGATGAATTCCTGTCCACCGAAACCGGGGTTAACTGTCATTATCAGGACAAGGTCCAGATATGGAAGTATTTCTTCTAGATGGCTGACAGGAGTATGTGGATTAATGGAAACTCCGGCTTTCATTCCAAGGGAACGGATACGTATAACGGTACTATGAAGATGATCAACAGCCTCATAATGCACAGTCAGAATAGAGGATCCGGAATCCCTGAATCGCTCGATATAATAATCAGGATCACTGATCATGAGATGAACATCCAGTGGTTTTTCACATTTTTTAGCAATTGCATCCAGCACGGGAAAACCAAAACTTAAATTGGGCACAAAATTCCCATCCATAATATCCAAATGCAGCCAATCGGCCATGCTTTTGTTTATCATCTCTATATCGGCATCCAGATGACCGAAATTTGCAGCAAGTAAAGAGGGTGCTATTAATGGTTGCATTTAAAGGGTATTTTAAACAGGGTATAAAGATAAAACAAAGAGGTACCGGAAAAGTTAACTGATCAATTGA
>SLGC01000338.1 GCA_007123885.1 Bacteroidales bacterium
ATTTTATTTTATATAAAATATAGATACAGAATTATTAATCCTGTATCTTTTATGATCAGTCAAAATATGGGAACATTCGAACCCACAATGTTACTAATAATTTTTCACGAGGAATAACCTGTCGACTTTTTTTGAAACCATTTTTCAATTAACAGGTAAAGAGAATCCCAGCCACGTCAAGGCACAAAAAACATCCTGATAATCCCTAATAATTATCTTTCTTAAAACATCATCCAGGAAAGCAACCTGCCTTTATAACCACTTCCTGAAAAATGCCAGCCCCTCTTCCACCGCAACACTATGCCCTCCCTCATGCATGATGAGCTCTATCCTATCTTCGATATCCAACTTTTCATAATGTTTTCTGGCGACTTCGTACTCTTCAATAACCTGGGGCCAGTGGGCGATCCTGTCCTTTTTGCCGTGAACTACCTGTAAGGGTCTTGGACAGATGAGGGATACAACATCCGAATCTGTGAATTCAACCAGCCATCCTGTAAAAAAGGCATGCTCTTCCCTGGTTTCAAGGAAACAGGTATACCGGTCGTCCGGAATGACCATCTTGTTACGGCGATGATTGAACCATGCAGAAACTATTCCTGCCTTGATACGGGGTTCAAGCGGCATCCAAAACATAGTGGCCAGTCCGCCCAGCGATAGTCCCCACATTCCGACACGCTCCGGATCTATTCTTTGATCGGCAAGTACTATGTCAAGAAGATTCTGTACACGCACCAGCTCGATGCCCGGCAGACTGGTGTCGGCCAGGCGGCAAAGCCGCTCTATACGGTTACGGTAATCGACCGATCTGAGATTCATGGGGACCAGCACCGCATATCCTGCATCAAGAAGCTCACGGGCATAAAAATGATAGTTCCCGCCCCTGAATGTAGTTTCAGGAGTACTGCCAATTCCATGCTGTACGATTATCAGGGGCAAGGGGCCGTCGTCATCAACCCTTTCGGGGAAGGCAATGAATGCCTGTGCAGTAACAGGACCCAGGGGTAGCTCTATCCATTCGCCGCTTACTCCCTCAATAATGTGAGGAGTCCTTTCCGGCGATCCCGTTTTTTGCAATAGCGGGGGTTTTACAACGACCGATTCCCAACGTCTGCGATTGGGCTCGACGCTTCTTTTGAATGCATCTATGCTGCTGTAGTCGCGGGTCCAGTATTTATTGGCCCGTTCTACATACTGATCAACCAGCATTTGCCTCAGATACATTTCAAGCTGGTCGGCGTATGCCTTATTCCTGTTTTCCTCAAATTCGGCACTGCCCGGTAAAGCTTCTTGTCCTCCGGCAGGAATGGTGATTGCCAGAAAAAAGACCAGAGCCAGGAATATATTCCCGTAAAGGAAATGTCTCATAATGTAAGGTTTTGGTTAGGCAAACTTTCAATCCTGGCAGCCTTATGGCCCAGGATCTTATAGCAACGGCTTAGAAATTATCCAGCCTGTTTTTTTCAATCAGCTTTGGTTTGGGTCTGATTATTGAGATCTGGATCGTATCAAATACATGCCGGGCCGTAGTTACCCCGTCACTCACCGGTTCTATCCTTACACTTCCATTGTCCAGGGTGGACTGGGCTTCAAGAACAGGTGTGAAGACCATATTTTCAACGGCTTTAATCTCTGCACGATATAGAAGCGAGGGCTGACCCCGGGCGTATTCATCTTCAAAGAATCTTTCAAAATCAAATTCAGGAAAGGCTTCATTATAATCACCGGCAAGGTTCATTTCAATCCAGAATATCCATTCTGATTCCGGGGGAACCTCCGCCCGGATTGAAAAATAATCATCCTTTGGTGTAGCGCCGGTAACAACAAGATCGGATCTCTCACCAGAGGGTGATGTGTTGCTCCTGAAAAGATGTGTCCATTGAGGCAAGGCAACAGGTACCGCAGCTTTTCCTTCCCAGTCATCTTCGGCGACACGATGTGTCACAAATATAGTTTTAAGATCTCCTGTTTCAGGTTCCTCCAGCCATATGGCAAACTGTGGCGGCTCACCGAAAGTAGAAAGATATATGATATCCATGTTCTGCCGGATATCCACCTGGATCATGGTTTTTCCCCATGTCCTTATTATCAGCACACCGGCAACTACCAGGATTAACAGCAATGTTCCCGATATTATAATGAGTCCCCTCCTTAATATCCTCTTCCCTGAAAAATTCATAAATGCAATGTGAAATGGTTAAATGATTGAAAAATTGAAAAATTGAAAAATCGAAAAATCGAAAGATTAAAAAGATTGAAAAATTGTAAAATCTAAAAATTAAAAGATTGAACGATTAATTGGATAAGGTGATTAAAAGTTAAAATAATACTAAATGATTGCCGGAATCTGGTATCCAGTCCGGTTGTTTCCCTGTGATATGATATTGGCCTGTTCCAAATTGGTAATAATTTCCCTTGTACCATCAAATAAAAGTTGCTTTTTGCCAGTACGGTAGGAAAGATTTGCCAGATGGACCAGTGTAGCGCTTTTATGCCCCTCTTCAATATCGGAAGTGGGCGTATTTCGTGTTCTGATCGAGTTGATAAAATCCTGCTGATGCATTTCATCCGGGAAAAATCCATATTCCTGGTCCACGATCTCAGAATCTTTTCCCAGAACCTGCCATCCTGCACCATGGCGACCCAGGTACATCATTCCTTTTGTACCGTATATCTCCATACGGGTGCTGTTAAAGGGCCAATTTGGGAAAGAATCGCCGAATCTTACCTCGGGAGCGACCTTGGTCATGTAGCCGCCATAGATTGATGCTTCCATTGTGAACGGGAAATCGCCAAAGTCGTATGTGATTGTCTGGTTATCGGGTATCTCCCGGGTGTCATCGAACAAAACCCGCCCGCCAGCGCAAAATGCTGACCTGGGATGATCCGGGTCACCCAGTACCATCCGGGCAAGATCCATGGCGTGGCAGCCGTCAGCCAGGGGCAAACCGCAGGAATAATCCCACCACTCGTTGTAACTTTTATGACGGGTTATATTATAAGGTACCAGTGGAGCAGGCCCGAGCCACTGATCCCAGTCCAGTCCCTCAGGCGGCTCGGTATCCTCTCTGAGTGGAAATGCCTTATGCCCGGACAACATGCAGTAAACCTTAACATTGATTATTTTGCCCAGTTTCCCGCCCTGGATATAATCCCTTGCAGATATATTATATGCCGCACTTCTGTTCTGATAGCCGCATTGTACTATCCTGTTGTACTTCCTGGCAGCTTCGATCATTTTCCTTCCTTCCGGGATCGTCAATGAAATGTTCTTCTCAACATAGACATCCTTGCCTGCCTGGCATGCCCGGATTGTACCCAGTGCGTGCCAGTGTTCGGGTGTGCAAATCATCACACCATCTACATCCCTGTCGTCAAAGGCATATCTCATATCATCGATCCGCTGCGGCCTTACACCCTGCTGTTTATACAATTCTTCGATTGCCCTTCCTCCCCTTTCCTGATCAACTTCACAAACATATTTAACCTCCACACCCGGAGCACATTTCTGTATACTTAGAATTACCTGGGTGCCTCTGCCTCCGGCACCAATCAGGGCCAGTACTACCTTGTCGTTGACATTTGCCATGATATTGATTTTTTTTCAGAAATTTATCCGCACAATTATTTAGCTTTTATTGAATTATTCCGGATTTGATCCGGGAAAAAGTCATCAGACATTTTCAGGTATTATATAATCGCCGCGATAATGCACTTTCAGCAATTTGTCAGCATCATTATTATTTAAAATGCGCTCATCATCTTTACCAAATAATATCTGCCTGTTACCCGTCCTGTACGTGATATTGGCCAGATGGACTAGAGTTGCGCTTCGATGAGCCTGTTCCGGATCGCAATTTGGCCGGATCCTTCTTTCCCTGATCGATTCAATAAAATTTGTCTGGTGATCCTGATCCGGATCCGTTCCTGCTTCCCGGGCGATTATCTCTTCACCGGGACCGTATACCTGCCAGCCCCCTCCTTTCCTGCCAAAGTACATCATTCCTTCGGTTCCGTAAATTTCAATGCGGGAACCGTTTAATGCCCAGTTTCTCATCGGATCATTCGTAACCCCTGACGGAGCAGATGTTGTGTAATCTGTCACGTTTCCGCTTTCACAGGTCATTGTGAATTTCTCAAAATCAAATGTTACTGATTGAAATTCAGGAATTTCACGTTCCGACATCCGGACGTGGCTTCCACCCCACCCCATAACTGATTCAGGATGTTCAGGATCTCCCATCAACATTCTGGCAATATCCAGCTGATGTCCTGCCTCTTTAAATGATCCGGCACTAAAGGCCCAGTAGTCCGGCCATCCTTTATGGATCCCATGGTTGTAAGTCCTGTATGCGGCCGGGCCAAGCCATGCATCCCAGTCTAATCCCGGCGGGATATCACTATCGGACAGGGCAACCCATTTTTGCCCTCCATGAAGGTTATATACTTTAATATGGACAACCTGTCCCAGTTTCCCGCTTTGAATATATTCGCGGGCAGAAATAGCAGAGGCATCGCTTCTGCTTTGATATCCAACCTGGACTGTTTTCCTGTATTTCCCGGCTGCCTCGGCCACTTTCCTGCTTTCCCAGATACAGTTGCCGGGCATCTGCTCGACATATACATCCTTACCTGACTGGCAAGCCCGGATAGCGGCCAGTGCATGCCAGTGATCAGGTGTTGCGATCCAAACCGCATCAATATCCCTGTCATCGAACACCTCTTCCATGTTCCGGCAGGTTTGTACTTTGTATCCAAGCTGGTTCGCGGTTTCAATCGCGGCCCTTTCAGCTACTCCATCATCAACATCGCATATTGTCTTTATCTCAACATCAAGGTTGTTGCGGCATGTGCCGATTACAGAGGAAATACCACGGTCACCGGCTCCTATCAGTGCCAGCACCACCCTGTTGTTTGCACTTTTGCAGGATTTTGAAAGGATTCCGGAAGCACCCAGTGCAAGGCCCGCTGTTCCAACCAGTGTTTTTTCAAGAAACTTACGCCTTTTCATAGCCGTTGATTTTTCGTTGGTTCATTTTTAATTAATGAGAGTTCATATACTGGAAGGTATTGATTGATAATCAAATACATATCTAAGAAACGATATGGAATTTCAGTATGGTAATATAAAATTAATTTCAGAAAAAACCAACCTGTTATAACTTATTATTATTTAAAGATATACGAGAATACCCCCCGGGGCATTCGCCGCAAGGTCGTGGGTTTTCAAGATGAACCAAATTGAACCATACCCAAAAGCCAATATCAAACCAATCCTAAAAAAACTAATTTATAGTTAAAGATAATTGCAGTCTTCGGCAATAATTCTAACTTTAACTTTGAATTAATGACTTAGTTGCAGGATCAACAAAGTCGAATCGATGAAACCGTATGAGCTCAAAAATTTAACAACAATGAAACCTAATCCTATCTTCAGGTATCTACGATTTAATTTATTTATAACCTTTTTATTCATCCTGACAAATTATGTTTCTGCCCAGCAGGAGAACCTGAATGTTCTCGACCGGTGGATAGAGTGGTCGGACGGGGGCAACATGCTTGTCCGCCACCTTAACCGGCAGGCCTTTGCCTATCTTGATGTAAGGGATAGTAAAGTTGCCCGGTTAACAACCAGGGCAGACTGGGAAAAGCGCCAGCAGGAAGTCAGGGATATCCTGATGGAGACTGTAGGACCCTTCCCCGAAAGGGAATCTCTTAACTCCAGGATAACCGGTACAGTTCAGAAAGATGGCTTCCGCATAGAGAAGGTGATCTATGAATCGATGCCGGGCTTATATGTAACAGCCGCAATGTTTATTCCCGATGGTGGAGGAACAAAACCTGCTTTAATACAGGTAAGCGGACATGGTTCTGCCGCGTTCAGGTCACCGGGCAATCAAAGGCAGATATATAATTTTGTAAAAAAGGGATTTATCGTTCTGGCAATTGATCCGCTTGGCCAGGGAGAGAGGATTCAATACTGGGATGAAGATAAAAATGAGTCAAGACTGGGGCAATCTCCGACTAGTGAGCATTCGCATTTTGGCAATCAAATGTTTCTTCTGGGCATATCGCCCATAAGGTATTTCGTGTGGGATGGTATCAGGGGTGTTGATTACCTGCTGACAAGAAGTGAAGTTGATCCGGAAAGGATAGGCATTTTTGGTTGCTCGGGTGGCGGAACCCAGGCAACATTTATTGCCGCCTTTGATGAAAGGATCAAGGCTGCCGTGCCGGGGTGCTATATAACCGGCTTCCGCAGGCTTCTTGAATCCATTGGTCCCCAGGATGCCGAGCAGAACATCTACCATGGAATAAAACACGGGATCACCCATGC
>SLGC01000246.1 GCA_007123885.1 Bacteroidales bacterium
GCTAAATTACACACGGACAAGATGAAAAAATTTTCATGTTAAAGCGAAGCGGTTCCTCCTGTCCGTCAAAATTTTGTAATTTCTGGACGAAATTTTGACTCTTGTTTTTACAGGAGAAAGATATAAATTATCATCTTTAAAGTGAAACGGTTATCCGGTACTTATTATGGCGAGAAGCCCATTATTACGGCGGTTAATATAGTCCCGAAAAAAGTGAGACCTGAACATCCTTTTTATCCCGGAAAGTGAGACCTCATTTTCTTATTCATGCGACCGTTACGGCACAGAATGAATTGAGGTAAGCATTGAGCAGTTACTTAATCCGGACTGGATCCGGAAGGTTCAGCAGTTAGCCGGTCACTCCGGTACGCGTTGGGCTTTTGCGGGGTGAGGGATCTTCACCTTTTAATCACCTTCTGAACGGTGAAGGCCTCCATGCCATTTATTACAAGCAGATAGGTGCCTGGGATCAGCTCATTGAGGTTAACCGGCAACTGTACAAGGCCCGTTTGATATACCGGAAAGGATTTGACTCTCTGACCCTGCAGGTTGTAGAAAACAATACGAAGTTCATGGTTGCCCGGATTAAAAAATTCAATGGTGATAATATCCTCTGCAGGATTAGGAAAAACCCTTAACTCCCCTGATTCGGCTATTGTGGTATCTACATCCATCAGAACAATTACCTCCTGATCGCCGTCGGTAACTGTTACCGATCCGGCCGTTTCCAGATAACCCGGCTTTTCAACCGTATAGTCATATGTTTCGGGCAGGACCTCCTCAAAATTATATATGCCTGCATCATGCCGGATACCGTCAAAGGTAATAACCGCATCGGCGATTTCTTCCCCCGAAAGGGCATCTGCCACCGAGAAGTTCACAGCATAGGTTTTGACTGCAAATTCTGCATGAATGGCCTGGTTGTTGTTTACATGTTCGAATAAATATTCTTCTACCGCCCCGACGCTTTCTCCGTTTACAATAACATCATAAATCCGGTATCCCTCGTCAGGAACGATATTGAATACTTCGCTTTCCTTATCATCTACCATTACATCCCCTGCCGGGTTGATACTTCCGTTTTCACCGGCCGAGGCGGTGATAATATGCCTCACGACAGGACCAGGCATTGTCTACGGCAGCAGATAACGGGTCGTCAGGCTTTCCGCCGGCACTGCCCAGGCTGAAATTCAAAATATGAACTTCATCAATGACGGCCTGTTCAATGTCCTCATAAACATCCTTTACATAGGGAAGCCGGCGGATTTCATCGATCACCTGCCTGGAGGCGCTCAGCGCAACCCCGTTTAGCACCGTGAAGTATTCCCGCTTAATACTGCTGACAATGGATTTTTCACGCATACCGGGTGTTTCCCTCATCCTGCTTTCTATATCCGCCAGATCGGATCTGAACCTTTTATGGTCGGTTTCAATGACTGACTTATAGCTTTTCAGCCTTTGATTAAGCACAACTTTTCCGGGAACCATTTGCTCTGCAAGGGGTGGCGTGGTGAACCTGATGATAACGCCAATGGCCTCACCGGGTTCGGTATGGCCGAATTCATCGATGATGCTGTCGCCAATCATAAAATATCCAAACATCCCTTCATCCCTGAGAATTACAGGTTTTGAATCACCAGGGGGACTGGCTGGAAGGGAAAAACTGCCGGTTTCCATGCCGGGCTGGGAGGAGGCTGGCGGAGAGTATATGCTACTAACGAGCAATGAAAGCAGAGTCAGATAAATTACTGATGCTGCCAGTGGCAGTAAAGATATTCTCTTTAAAAAAAGATTTAAATTTTTTTTGACCATTCTGCAGGAAGAACTTTGTGCGAATAGTGAATATTGGAAAGTGAACGTGATGGCCGCCAGATTCCTGAAGCTGCACGTTAATAAGGCTCCCAAATTCCTGAGGGAACACCTTAATTTCCGGAAATGAAACTGTACCTGTTAGAAGGAGGAACGGAGATCTGGTTAATGCTTCAGAGATGTTCCTACCTGCTAAGATCAAAATTTGGTTGAGAAGTGAGGTTTTGTATGATGTGGGAATCATACGCTTATTCAACAACAAAACAAGCGGATTGTTTAATTCATGCGGTAGTATGGCAGTTTAAAGAGCCCCAAATAATCCGATCTTGCCCGGTATGAAAGGATAATTATCGGAGGTTACATCCATGCAGGCCTAATCCAGGCTTCAGCCATGGAATTTCTGTCGGCAAAACATGGTAGAACTTTCTTCAGAAAGAGATCGGGCTTTTTTTTGCTGATGAATGTGCCCGAATTTATTAGCCGGTATAAATGAGGGTTTTCAAACTTTTTGTATATTTAGATCAAATTTTTTTTAAATAGGATATATGGAAAGAGGAAACCGCTTCAAGGAATTGAGAAAAATTCTGTATAAAGAGATCCAGGGTGAACTCGGTTACCAGGATAAAAAGGAATTTCTTAAAGAGTGCATTGACGATCGTGTAATTGCCAGGGTCCATGACAAATATTTAAGACGGAGACGTTTTCTTACCGTGACCGTTGTAATATACGGGATTTACCTTATGCTTCTTTTTATTTACCTGCTTATCAGGATTGAGGATCACCTTGCTATCACACTTATAGCAATAGCAATGGCATTACTCCCGCTTTTCATCCTGCTCTATTTCAGCAAGGTGGTAATGGGCTACAGGAAAATGGACCTGGCACTAAGACTCATCACCAAATTCTACGTGAAAAAGAAGATGGATACATAACAAAAAAGACAGGCCTTAAAGACCTGCCCTTTTGAAGTTCCATTTGTTACAATTTACAAATCACTGATGTTTATATCCAGTCTGGTTGTCTCTTTGCTTTCCACGGGAACATTTTCTATAACTCCCAATACTTCTATTGACGCTCCATCAGTAATGGCTGTAATGACCAGGTCGTAGACTCCTGCTGCCAGATATGCCAGGTAATAATCTCCGCTTTCATCCACCATGTCGCTGCTTACGGCATGGGGAAACCTGGTTTGCTCTTCGGCGGGATCATTTGCCTCTGCATTTTCATAAGTGCCGTTTTCATAAGTATATACAACAATCTGACTGTTTGCCGGTATACCTGATACTGTCCCTGCAATTTGACCTGCCTGGTTTTCAACAACCAGCCGTATTGTTGGCTTAAGTATATACATTCCGGTAACCCCGGACGCAACTACTGATTTCCTCACGTCAAAATCTGCGGTAACATCAACCGAACCATTTATTGGAACAGTGAAGGATCCTACAGTTTTATATCCTGTCTGAGCTCCGCTGGATACATACAGATTTTTAATTGAGCCATCTTTAAATTCCAGATAGCAGCCAGGATCTGAATTCTGTCCTATACCAATAACGGGAGCATCAAGGATAAACCTTATCTGGGTATAAGTTCCGGATTCCATGTCAAAACTTCCCAGCAGTTCAGATTCGCCTCTTTGAAGATCAAGGAGATTGAATGATCTGGGGCTGTCATAATCCTCAAATTTCTTCCAGTTGTTACCACTTGTATGGTACTCGATCTCGGTAACAGTAATAAATACCCCGGTAATCCCATCGTTGTCGATCGGGGAGTCAGTAATGGAGAGGTTAATTGTACCCCTAGTCCCATTGTCCTTTTGGCAGGCCGTAAAGATAAAAAATGGCAGGACAACCGCGATAATTGTAATTATTCTTTTCATGATTTTATTGATTAGGTTAATAATATGTCTTAATCTTTTCTGCAGGATCAAATGCTTTTCTGTCTTTAAGACGGCGGCAGCAATGGAAAGGTTGGAATCATTAAAGAAGCCGGATCAGACACTGAGAGCCATGATATCTGTCAAAATCTCTTCCTGGAACGAATCATTAGTGTTTATTAACGGTTTACCGTTTAGTTCTCTAGCATTTTTGTATTTTTGATTTGTCAGGATAAATGAAATCAGTCTATAAATCTATCAATAAAGAATTTGCAATGAATAACAGAACATTCATATCATTCAGGAAAATAATCCCGGCGTTTTTTATATTCACTATTTCCCTGATTTCTTTAATTGCCCGGGAAGATCAGCTTTATACAGGATGGGCCGTGGCGGATATTACTCCTCCTGAACCTGTTGCACTTACGGGTAACCTGAGCAAGCGCATATCAGAGGGAGTACATGATCCTTTAAATGCTATTGTACTGGCCATTGAAACCAGGGATGGTAATAGCAGGAAAGAACAGGCAATAATGGTATCCTGTGACCTCTTGTTCATTCGGGCACAGACACAAAAAAAACTGCAAGTGATAATTGCAGAAAGGATACCTGATTTTGATGCTTCAAAATTATTCCTTAATGCCACTCACACCCATAGCGGCCCGGGCCTGATTGACGGTGAGTTTTTTGGATTGTATGACGTAAGTGAAGATGAAGGAGTGATGTTGCCTTCCGGGTATGAAGCCTTTTTTCTTGAAAAAACAGCCGATGCGGTAGTTAAAGCATGGAAAAACAGGAAGCCCGGAGGATTCAGCTGGGGACTGGGTAATGCAGTTTTGGCTCATAATCGCAGAACGGTTAAATTTGACGGAACCGCCAGGATGTACGGGGTCAACGATCAAGATTTTTCTCATTATGAAGGCACCCAGGACGACAGGGTTCAAATGCTGTTTTTCTGGGACACCAACAAATCGCTTACCGGGATCGTTATTAATACTGCTGCCACGGCACAGGCGGGAGGAGCCGGGGGTAAGATCTCCGCCGATTTTTTTCATGAGGCCCGGCAAACCATAAAGGAAAAGTATGGAGAAGACATATTTGTTTTCTTCCAGGTAGGAGCAGCAGGCGATCTCACTCCTGTTGTTCATGAATATACCTACCGGCGTGCTGAAAACATCATGTTAAATAGAAAAGGGATAACATTTCGGCAGGAACTGGCTAACAGGCTGCTTCATGCAGTGGATGAGGTAATGCCCTATGTTAAAGATGACATTGAATATAACCCCATATTCAAACATACCGTTGCAAAGGTGGACCTTCCTGTTATAGAACCGCCTGCTACCCCTTTCTATATGGTTGATGATGTAACCCCTGCGGAAATTCATGTTTTACGTCTTGGCGATATTGCCATAGCTTCTAATCCCTTCGAGTTGTTTATAGATTACGGAATACTTATCAAGGCACAAAGCAAAGCCGTTATGACTCTTATAGTGCAACTATCCTGTCATCATAGCGGTTATCTGCCTACCGAAAGAGCTGCTGAAGGCGGGGGTTACAGTGCCGACAAATATCTTGTTGGGCCGGAAGGAGGCTACAAACTTGTTAATGAAACGGTGACGCTTATTAATGAGATGTGGGAATAATACAATACACGATCAAACCATAATCGCAATTACTTTATTAGTTCTTAAAGGCTGACAAACAAAACCTTGCCCTGATCCGGATAAACAGGCAATATGTCGTTCCGGGAAGGTCTGTAATAGAATTTGCAGATCAGGTCATCAACACGCTATTCGCGGCAAATTTAATTATGGCATCTTTATTTTCCCTGCCTGTTAGTTTTGGCCAGCATATAATTCCGAACAGTTTTTTCACTTATTTTAACCTATATAAAGACACATTCGCTAAAATGCATTTCTGGAGAACAAAACAGCAACAAGAAATTGATTTTGTTGAGGAAAGCAATGGGCAAATTGCAGGAGAATACTAAAAAAACTAACTTCCCTCAGAATTTTATCGAAACTTACAAAGCTGAGGGAATCATAATTGATCGAAGTAACTTCAGAGAATTTGTAGGAATATAAGAATGCCAGTGCACAACACACGGTATATTTCATTCGGGTAGTGGTGTTGATTGCAGCTCCGGAAATTTTGAGTACATTTATTTTGGAAATCGAAATCTGGTGCCTTGATTTCCCGAACGACAACATAGTGTGCCGAGAAGCAGTGAATCGGCATTTAATTTCACTGCATGCTGTAACTGAGATGGTGGAAACTACAAGCGAGCAGATGACCCACCGGGGTCGCCTTGCAGGAGGAGGCCTCAAACCACCTAAAGGTGCTGTGGTAAAGAGCCATGGTGCTAAGCGTTTAGGAAAAGGCTATACCACGAGTATAGTCAGGTATGGATAAAGGAGATGAACGAAAGTGAACCGCTGATGAGGTGTCGAGAAGTAAGCCATATCCTGTCAAAAGCTACGGAGTATGTTACGGGGTGATAAGCATAGCGGAAACCTGTTTACTGGCTATGCGGTATACTTTCACGTATTATTAATAAAATAAAAAGATAACCATCATGAAAAAATTATTGGGGCTTCTTTTTCTTTTGGTCGTCAGCCTGGCGACAATGAACTTCAATCCTGAAA
>SLGC01000234.1 GCA_007123885.1 Bacteroidales bacterium
CTTCTAAACATCATTCTATTTATTATTCTACTGGTGCAGCCAGGAAGAAGTGAGAGTGTTGTTTGATAATATCATATAATGAAAACAGAGCCCCCTCACTTAAAATTGAGGGGGTTTTTTAATAATAATCGAACCGTTATGAGAAGGAGCCTTAGAAGTAACACTACGATGAGCGGCAGATTGAATGCCGGGGCAAGAAGTCTTTGGAGGGCAAACGGAATGCAAAATGAACAGATGGGTAAACCGCTTATTGCCATTGCCAACTCCTTCACCCAGTTCGTTCCCGGCCACGCCCATCTGCATGAGATTGGCCAGAAAGTAAAAAAGCTCATCGAAAAGCAGGGCTGCTTTGCTGCAGAGTTCAATACCATTGCTGTAGACGACGGGATTGCCATGGGGCATGACGGTATGCTCTATTCGCTGCCTTCGCGCGAAATTATAGCCGATAGTGTGGAATACATGGTAAATGCCCATTGTGCCGATGCACTGGTGTGCATTAGCAACTGCGACAAGATAACACCGGGGATGATGATGGCTGCCGTGCGGCTCAACATACCCACGGTATTCGTAAGCGGCGGGCCCATGGAGGCGGGCCGCAGCGGCGACAAGGTCCTGGATCTTGTCGATGCCATGGTTATTGCTGCCGATCCCTCTGCAAGAGATGAGGAAATTTACCAGGTTGAAAAAAACGCATGCCCCACCTGCGGATCCTGTTCAGGGATGTTTACCGCAAATTCGATGAACTGTCTTAACGAGGCACTGGGTTTGGCCCTTCCGGGGAATGGTACGGTCCTGGCAACCCATCTGAACCGTATAAAGCTGTTTGAGGATGCTGCATCCCTGATAGTCAGGATGGCAAACCGTTATTATCTCGAGGGAGACGACACTGTTCTGCCCAGATCGGTGGCTACCAGAAAAGCATTTATGAATGCCATGAGGCTTGACATTGCAATGGGTGGTTCGACAAATACCGTTTTACATCTTCTTGCCATTGCACATGAAGCGGGTGTGGATTTCACCATGGCAGATATTGACAAAATGTCAAGAAATACACCTGTACTTTGCAAGGTAGCCCCCAGCAGCAGCTATCATATTGAAGATGTGAACCGCGCGGGCGGTGTACTTGGCATAATGGCAGTACTGGATGATGCAGGACTTATCGACAGGGATGTATCGAGAATTGATTACCCTGGTCTCGGTGATGCGCTAAAGGATTATGATGTAAGGCATTCCTCCGCTATTGATAAGGCATGGGATATTTACGGGAGTGCACCCGGAGGGTTCTTTAACCTGACCATGGGTTCACAGCGTGTCATGTATAAAAACCTTGATCTTGACCGCAAAAAAGGATGTATCAGATCAGCTGAAAATGCCTATTCCGAAGATGGTGGACTTGCTGTGCTCTATGGCAATATTGCACGCAACGGTTGTATTGTAAAAACAGCGGGAGTAGATCCTTCCGTACTCCATTTTACGGGTACTGCCAGGATCTTCGAATCACAGGATGATGCCTGCAGGGCAATTCTTGACTGCCATATTGAAGCCGGCGATGTAGTGGTTATACGTTACGAGGGACCCAAAGGAGGACCCGGCATGCAGGAGATGCTTTATCCTACCTCATATCTCAAATCGGCCGGACTTGGAACCAGTTGTGCGCTTATTACCGATGGCCGGTTCTCAGGAGGAACCTCCGGTCTGTCTGTCGGACATATATCACCCGAAGCTGCAGCCGGTGGCGAAATAGCCCTCCTGAGGGATGGTGACAGGATCATTATAGATATAGCATCAAGAAGCATAAACGTTGATCTGCCGGATGAAGTTATGGCCCTGAGACAAAGAGAAGAGCTTACACGTGGTCCCCAATCTTTTACACCCGCAAAAAGGGAAAGGAATGTATCACAGGCGTTAAAATTTTATGCCTCCGTCGTAACATCGGCCGATACGGGCGCTGTACGTGTGCTTCCTGAGAGTCTTTCACCTGTGAAAGACAAGGTTTAAACTTATATAAACAGAATGCTTCCGGGTTCTGCCGGAAAATCAGAACACTAATTTTTTATAACGGCAAACAATTGCTCACAAAACTGACAGGTATGAAAATTGAGAATAATAATAATAATAAAACCAGTGTATTGATGAAGGAATCCCAAACGCAGCCGGTAAAAATGACCGGGGCAGAAGCTGTAATGCAATCACTTATTAACGAAGGAGTTGACCTTGTATTCGGGTATCCGGGCGGGGCAATAATGCCTGTATATGATGCCCTGTATTCTGTAAGAGATAAAATAAATCATATCCTTGTAAGGCATGAACAGGGTGCTGTTCACGCTGCACAAGGTTATTCACGGGTGACAGGAAAGGCGGGGACATGCATTGTTACATCAGGGCCTGCTGCAACAAATACGGTAACCGGAATAGCTGATGCCAATATCGACTCCACTCCACTTGTTGTGATCGTTGGACAGGTCGGATCCACACTTCTTGGAACCGATGCCTTCCAGGAAACTGATATTGTAGGTATATCCCAGCCAATAACCAAATGGAATTACCAGATCACCAAGTCCGAGGAGATACCATGGGCAATTGCAAGAGCTTATTATATAGCCCGTTCAGGCCGTCCGGGCCCCGTGCTGCTTGATATCACAAAAGACGCACAGTTTGGAAGCCTTGATTATGTTTATAAACAAAGGACATCAGTCAGAAGCTATACTCCTTATCCCCCGGTTGATCCTTACCAGGTAGAAGAAGCCGGCAGACTGGTCAACCTGGCCAAAAAACCCATGGCCCTGATAGGCCAGGGTGTCGTGCTAGCCGGTGCTGAAAAGGAACTTATTGAATTTCTTGAGAAAACAGGAATTCCTGCTGCCCAGACTTTACTCGGCCTGTCGGCGATTCCGTCAGACCATCCCCTTAATGTCGGCACTCTGGGTATGCATGGAAACTACGGCCCGAATATCATGACCAATGAGAGTGATCTGTTAATCGCCATCGGGATGAGGTTTGATGACAGGGTTACCGCCGATACCCGCCGTTATGGTACCAAAGCAAGAGTCATCCATATGGAAATTGACCCGGCTGAAATTAACAAGATCATTCATGCTGATGCACCTGTGCTGGGCAATGTAAAGGAAAGTCTGCCCATGCTGACCGGGAAAGTGAGCAAAAATGACCACAGCCTATGGCTGGAAGAATTTAAGGCATGTTACAGGATAGAGGATGAGAGACTTATCTCCAAAGAACTTTATCCGGATAAACCCCAGCTTACGATGCCGGAAGTTATCCGGAGGGTTTCAGCTGCCTTTAATGATGATGCCATTATGGTAACCGATGTCGGACAGCACCAGATGATGGCTATGCGTTACTTTAAGTTCAGGCAGACACGTTCGGTTGTAACAAGCGGGGGACTGGGTACAATGGGCTTCGGGCTTCCGGCGGCAATTGGCGCCAAACTCGGCAGACCGGACCGTGAGGTGTGCCTGTTTGTCGGCGATGGAGGCTTCCAGATGACCATACAGGAGCTGGGCACTATATTCCAGTCGAAGGTTCCGGTCAAAATAGTACTGCTCAACAATAATTTCCTCGGAATGGTAAGGCAGTGGCAGGAGATGTTTTTTGATTACAGATATTCATTTACTGAATTGATAAATCCTGATTTTCAGACTATAGCCAAAGGTTATCATGTGCCTTCAGTTAAAGTCACCGAACGCCAGGATCTGGACGAGGCTATAGGAAAGCTGGCTGCAGCTGAAGGACCTTTTTTACTGGAGGTTCTGGTTGAGAAAGAAGGAAATGTTTTCCCCATGGTTCCGGCGGGAATGTCGGTTGAGGATGTAAGACTGGAATAGTCCCCAACCACCATGTTTCCATGAGTATGGCATTTCACACAATAAAAAAACAGGATTAATCATTAATAATTCAATACAATGCAACAGGAATTCACCCTTACCATATACTCTGAAAACCGGATCGGTATGCTGAACCAGGTAACCTCGGTTTTTACCAGAAGGCACATCAACATTGAAAGCCTGACGACTTCGGAATCTGCAATTGAAGGTATTCATAAATTTACTATAGTGATCTTTTCAACAAAGGGCGAGGTTGATGTCCTGGTACGGCAGATTGAAAAACGGATTGATGTGCTGAAAGCTTATGCTTTTACTCGTGATGAGATTGTACATCAGGAAGTTGCACTTTATAAGGTACCCACCTCATCCCTTTTCGAGGGCAGGGAGATCGAAAATCTTGTGAGGCAATACGGAGCCAGGATCCTTGAAGTTACTGCCGAATACACGATCATTGAAAAAACCGGCCATAAACATGAAACTCAGGAACTTTTTAACAAATTGGATCCCTACGGGGTAACGCAGTTTACAAGATCGGGCAGGATAGCTATCAATAAGTCCAGGAAGGAACCTTTGAACAGTTATCTCAGGAAGCTTGAAAAGAACGGAGTTAATCCTTCTGCATATAAAAAATAATCATTTAATAAATTTTTTTAAAAAAATCAAGTAGTTATGGCAAAAATTAATTTTGGCGGTGTAGTGGAAAATGTTGTGACCCGTGAGGAATTTCCAATACAAAAAGCACAAGAAGTCCTTAAAAATGAACTAGTTACAGTTATAGGTTATGGTGTTCAGGGACCTGCACAGGCTTTGAACATGAGAGACAATGGTATCAATGTAATCGTTGGTCAGGCTCCCGAATTTAAGGCTGACTGGGATAAAGCTGTCAGGGATGGCTGGGTACCGGGTAAAACATTATTCCCAATTGAGGAAGCTGCCAAAAAAGGTACAATTATTCAGTATCTGGTATCGGATGCCGCACAGCGTGCCATCTGGCCCCTTCTGAAATCCTGTCTGAATGAAGGTGATGCTCTCTATTTTTCACATGGTTTTTCGATTACATACAAGGATCATACAGACGTTATCCCTCCTTCCAATGTTGATGTAATACTTTGTGCTCCCAAAGGTTCGGGAACCAGCGTCCGACGGAATTTTCTCGCCGGTGCCGGAATAAATTCCAGTTATGCCATATTCCAGGATCATACAGGAAGAGCCGAAGAACGGACAATAGCCCTTGGAATTGCCATAGGATCCGGTTATCTGTTCCCTACAACTTTTGAGGCGGAGGTTTACAGCGATCTTACGGGTGAACGTGGTGTGCTAATGGGAGCATTGGCAGGCATAATGGATGCGCAATATGAAGTCCTGCGCCGTAACGGACATTCTCCAAGTGAAGCATTTAATGAAACTGTGGAGGAACTGACGCAAAGCCTGATCCGTCTGGTGGATGAAAACGGAATGGACTGGATGTATGCAAATTGCAGCGCAACTGCCCAGCGTGGTGCACTTGACTGGAGACCAAAATTTAAGGATGCTACTCTTCCCGTCTTTGATGAGCTGTATAAAAAAGTAAAATCGGGGGAAGAATGTAAAAGAGTGCTGGAATCAACAGGTGCTGAAAATTATAAAGAAATGCTTGAAGTCGAGCTTAAGGAATTGCGTGAATCGGAATTATGGAGTACAGGTGCAGAGGTAAGAAAACTAAGGCCGGAAAACAAATAGATGCCTGTGGCCATCCGGAAAGGATGGTCCGTAAATTTTTATAAACAGTCAGCGGTATATCTCTGCTGAAAATAAAACAAAAACAATGACCAACAGAATTCAGATTTTTGATACAACACTCCGTGACGGAGAGCAGGTTCCCGGATGTCAGCTTAATACAATCGAGAAGATTGAGATTGCAAGACAGCTTGAAAAGCTGGGAGTTGATATTATTGAAGCAGGTTTTCCAATATCAAGTCCCGGAGATTTTAACTCTGTGGTGGAAATATCAAAAGCCATCCAGTCCCCTGTTATATGCGCTCTTACCAGGGCGGTGAACAAGGATATAGAGGTAGCAGCCGATTCTCTCAAGCATGCAAAGCGAAAGAGAATACATACAGGGATAGGTACATCAGAGTACCATATCAGATACAAGCTGAACTCAAATCCTGAAGATATTATCAAACGTGCTGTTGATGCTGTTAAATATGCAAGGAAATTTGTTGATGATGTTGAGTTTTATGCAGAAGACGCAGGAAGGTCTGATAATGAATTTCTTGCCAGGGTGGTTGAAGCGGTTATAAAGGCCGGTGCAACCGTTATAAATGTACCCGATACAACAGGTTATTGCCTCCCGTCTGAATATGGAGAGAAGATAGCATTCCTGGTAAATAATGTTCCCAATATCGACAAGGCCGTATTATCAACGCATTGCCATAATGATCTTGGAATGGCAACAGCAAATACGCTTGCAGGAGTTGTGAACGGCGCCCGCCAGGTTGAGGTAACAATAAACGGAATAGGTGAGAGGGCCGGTAATACCTCACTTGAGGAAGTTGTTATGGCGATAAAATGCCATCACGCACTTGATTTTGAAACAGGAATCGATTCAACCCAGATAATGAAGTCCAGTCAGCTTGTTTCAACACTAATGCATATGCCGGTTCAGCCAAACAAGGCTATAGTGGGCAGAAATGCATTTGCCCACTCTTCCGGTATCCACCAGGACGGTGTACTGAAGCACAGGCAAAATTATGAGATTATCGATCCTGCCGATGTCGGAGTTAAGGAGTCTGCAATCGTGCTTACCGCCAGGAGCGGTCGTGCTGCATTAAAGCACAGGCTGCAGTTGCTGGGGTATGATTTCGAGACAAAAGAACTGGATGAAATTTATCAAAGATTCCTTGATCTTGCCGACAAGAAAAAGGACATCGGCGATGAGGATCTGGAGATACTCGCCGGCCGGGAGAAACAAAAGGGTAAGCTTCCCATTGAGCTTATTTCCCTCCAGGTTATGTGCGGTAAATCAACTATTCCGACAGCTACTGTTCAGGTAAGTTTCAGAGGCGATGTCTTTACGGAAACCGCCTCAGGCAACGGACCTATAGACGCATCATTTACCGCCGTAAAGAACCTTGTCAAAAGACGTGTAAGGCTGGAGGAGTT
Source organism: Bacteroidales bacterium (assembly GCA_007123885.1). Classification (GTDB taxonomy): domain Bacteria; phylum Bacteroidota; class Bacteroidia; order Bacteroidales; family PUMT01; genus PXAP01. Next base: position 6,987 of record SLGC01000234.1, read on the forward strand.
CCTTATACAGGCAATTACCAGGGGCAGTGATGATATTGGAAAAGTACACGTTCAGATCGAGCATAAGGGAGACAACTATTACGGTTTTTCTGCCAATACCGATATTGTAACGGCCTCGGTTGAAGCTTTCCTTGATGCTTTGGGAAAAATTTCATGATTAGCCAAAAATCCTGAAACTTCCTTTATTTTTGCAGAAGGTGCCTTAACGGCCGAAAAGATTGGATAAATTGTCGCTGTCGAAAGTGACACAAACAGCTTTAATTGTAACTATTAATGGAATCTAGAACTATTTTTGACAAGATATGGGATAAACACGTCGTTCAAACAGTACCCAATGGTCCCGATGTGCTTTATATAGATCGTCACTTTATTCATGAGGTAACAAGCCCCCAGGCTTTTGCAGGATTAAAGCAAAGGGGTGCCAGCGTATTTCGCCCGGGCAATACACTGGCAACAGCTGATCATAATGTTCCTACGATAGACCAGCATCTGACCATACATGAGGAACTCAGCAGGGTTCAGGTTGAAAAACTCAAATCGAACTGTCAGGAAAACGGAATCCAGTTGTATGGCCTTAACAATCCCTATAACGGCATTGTCCACGTTATAGGTCCCGAGCTTGGAATTACACAGCCAGGCATGACCATAGTATGCGGCGACAGCCATACATCCACTCACGGCGCACTTGGAAATATTGCATTCGGCATTGGTACCAGCGAGGTGGAAATGGTTCTGGCCAGCCAGTGCCTGATGCAGTCCAAACCCAAAAGGATGCGTATCAATGTTGAGGGTGAACTTAGAAAAGGGGTAACTTCAAAGGATATTATTCTTTATATCATATCAAAGATCTCGACCGGCGGCGGAACCGGCTATTTTGTTGAATATGCCGGATCTGCTATTCGCAGCCTGTCAATGGAAGCCAGGATGACCATCTGCAATATGAGTATTGAGATGGGTGCAAGGGGCGGACTTATCGCTCCCGATGAGGTGACCTTTGAATATATTAAGGGGCGGGAATTTGCTCCTTCGGGCGAAATGTGGGAAAAAAAGGTTGAATACTGGAGGACCCTTCCTTCTGATCCTGATGCCCTGTTCGACAAAGAGCTTCATTTTGATGCCTCAGATATCGATCCTATGATCACATACGGCACAAATCCGGGTATGGGTACAGGTGTGACAGGCAGAATACCCACTGCTGAAGAGGTTGATGCAGCATCCAGGAAATCCTTTATGAAATCATTGCAGTATATGGGTTTTTCGCCGGGTGAAGAAATGTCAGGAAAAAAAGTTGATTATGTCTTTGTTGGAAGCTGTACCAATGGACGTATTGAGGATCTGAGAAGTTTCGCCTCATTTGTTAAGGGAAAAAAGAAAGCCGATGATGTTACCGTATGGATTGTTCCCGGCAGCAAGCAGGTGGAAAGGCAGGCCGAAGAGGAGGGACTGAGACAAATACTTGAGAATGCCGGTTTTGAGATGCGCCAGCCCGGCTGCTCGGCATGTCTGGCCATGAATGAAGATAAAATACCTGAAGGAATGTATGCGGTTTCTACTTCCAACAGGAATTTTGAAGGCAGACAGGGACCCGGTGCCCGCACTATGCTGGCAAGTCCGCTGACTGCTGCCGCCACTGCACTTAACGGGAGGATCACTGATCCGAGGACTTTTTTATAAAATAATTAATTCAAAAACAGAGTTATTTCAAAAACAGAGTTATTTCAAAAACAGAGTTATGCCAATAGAGAAATTCACAACACTTGTTTCCACCTGTGTACCGCTTCCGATAGAGAATGTCGATACAGATCAGATAATACCTGCCAGGTTCCTGAAAGCTACCACACGGGAAGGTTTTGGAGAAAATCTTTTCAGGGACTGGCGCTATGATAAAACAGGAATGGCCAAAAAAGATTTTGTTCTTAACAATGATCGTTACGGCGGACAAATACTGGTGACCGGCAAGAATTTTGGCAGCGGCAGCAGCAGGGAACATGCTGCATGGGCAATCAAGGATTATGGGTTCAGGGTTGTCGTCTCAAGTTTTTTCGCCGACATCTTTAAGAATAATTCACTCAATAACGGACTCCTGCCCGTACAGGTTTCAGAAGACTTTCTTTCCGGGCTGCTTGAAATGATCGAGGCAGATCCATCCCTGCAGGTACAGGTCGATTTGGAGAATCAGAAAATATCGGTACTTCCTGATGGACCTGAAGAAGATTTCGATATTAATCCCTACAAGAAGAATTGCCTTCTCCAGGGTTATGATGATATAGATTACCTGTTGAGCATCAAGGATAAAATAACCTGGTGGGAAAACAGTAAAAGCCGGGTATGAACTTGTGCACACAAAACAACAAATTTATAATATTATTAATTCCGGGAGGAAAAAACAGTTAAAGATGAAAAGAATTGAAATAATGGATACAACCCTGAGGGACGGGGAGCAAACAACCGGAGTTTCTTTCAATGAGTCCGAAAAGCTTGCTATGGCGCAGATGCTTCTTGATGAGATCAGGGTAAACCGGATAGAAGTTGCCTCTGCAAGGGTTTCAGAAGGAGAATTCATGTCGGTGAAGAAAATTACCGAATGGGCGGCAGCAAAGAATTTCCTTGACAGGGTTGAGGTCCTGGCCTTTGTCGATGGCACCCTGTCGCTGGATTGGACAGTGGAAGCAGGGGCAAAGGTAATCAACCTGCTTACCAAGGGTTCTTTAAAACACTGTGAGGGCCAGCTGCGTAAAACACCTGAGGAACATTTTCTCGATATTGAAAATGTAATAAAGGAAGCAGAAAAACGGGGTATCTCGGTAAACGTTTATCTTGAAGACTGGTCAAATGGAATGATACATTCACCTGACTATGTTTTTCAGATGATAGATTACCTGAAAAATCTGAACATAAAAAGGATAATGCTGCCGGATACCCTTGGCATCCTTAATCCCGATCAGACTTTTGAATTCTGCAGCGCCGTTATAAACCGGTATCCCGGTGTGCATTTTGACTTTCACGCACATAATGACTATGATCTGGCTACTGCCAATGTAATGGCTTCAGTGAAAGCAGGTGTGCATGGCCTGCATACGACCGTTAACGGACTTGGCGAAAGGGCTGGAAATGTTCCGCTGGCAAGTGTCATGGGTGTGCTTAATGACCACCTGCATATTGAAAATACATTGGCTGAATCAAAGCTGTCGAAGGTTTCAAAAATGGTGGAGCTGTTCAGCGGATTACGGATACCTGCCAACAAGCCCCTCACCGGAGAATTTGTTTTTACCCAGTGCTGCGGGGTTCATGCAGACGGCGATCATAAAGGCGATCTCTACTTCAATGAATTGCTTCCTGAGCGATTCGGCAGGATGAGGAGGTACGCTCTTGGTAAAACTTCGGGAAAAGCCAGCATAAAAAAGAATCTTGAAGAACTTGGAATTACTCTTTCGAAAGAGGATATTGACAAGGTTACCCAAAGGGTTATTGAGCTTGGTGATAAGAAAGAAACAGTAACCACCGAAGATCTTCCCTATATAATTTCGGATGTTCTGAAAAATCATATCAGCGAACAAAACATCAGGCTTGTCAATTATCATCTTTCAATTGCCAAAGGGATGAAACCCGTCGCTTCCATAAGGATCTGCATTGGCGAACAGGTATATTCCGAGACATCTGCTGGCGACGGACAGTACGATGCATTTATGAAGGCCCTGTGGAAGATCTACTCAGGCCTGAAAAAATCCAGGCCTGTACTTACAGACTATAAGGTTACCATACCCCCCGGGGGAAAAACCGATGCTCTTGTTGAAACAACTATTACCTGGGATTATGAGGGGATGGAATATACGACACGGGGTCTGGATGCCGATCAGACCGAAGCTGCCATTAAGGCAACAATGAAGATGCTCAACATAATTTCAAACCAGGAACTGAAAAAAAGGCCAAAAGCAGTAAATATTGAGTAAAAAAAAGGCCATTTTCATTGCAAATGTTGTTTCATCTTGTAGTTTTGTCTCTTCAAAAAATCTATTCAAAATATAGTATCCAGGAATGAAGATAAAAATCACTGTATTGCCAGGCGATGGCATAGGCCCGGAAATTATAGACCAGGCCCTGAAAGTCGTAAACTCAGTTTGTATTAAATTCGGACATGAACCTGTTTACCGGACAGGGCTTGTCGGTGCCGCTGCCATTGATGACTGTGGTGATCCATATCCTGAAGAAACACACAACCTTTGTATGGATTCTGATGCGGTGCTTTTCGGTGCCATCGGCGATCCCCGTTTTGATAATGATCCCAAAGCAAAGGTGAGACCGGAAAAGGGCCTGCTTGCCATGAGAAAAAAGCTTGGTTTATATGCCAATATCAGGCCCATAATGACTTTTTCCTCTCTTTTGCATAAATCTCCCCTTCGCCAGGATCTGGTTGAAGGAGCCGAGTTTATCGCCATTAGGGAACTGACCGGCGGCATATATTTCGGACGGCCGCAGGGTCGATCTGAAGATGGTGATACTGCATATGATACTTGTATTTATCATAAATATGAAATTGAGCGTATCTGCCGGCTGGCATTTGATTTTGCCATGAAGAGACGCAGGAAGCTTACCATGGTCGACAAGGCAAATGTTCTGGCTACCTCCCGTTTGTGGAGGGAGACCCTGCAGGAACTTGCCGGAGAATATCCTGAAGTGGAAGTTGAATACATGTTTGTTGATAATGCTGCCATGCAAATTATCCAGTGGCCGAAACGCTTTGATGTCATTGTTACTGAGAATATGTTTGGAGACATTCTTACAGATGAGGCCAGCGTAATAACAGGTTCACTGGGTATGCTGCCCTCGGCATCAATCGGATTGCATACCTCGGTATTTGAGCCTGTTCATGGATCATATCCACAGGCTGCAGGCAAAAATATTGCCAATCCCCTGGCCGCTGTGCTATCAGCCGCACTGATGTTCGAATATGCCTTTAGCCTTCATAAAGAGGCAATGCTTATACGTCAGGCAGTGGAACAATCGCTGCTGGCAGGAATAGTAACAGAGGATATAGAACCCATGAATCCTGCAAAGACTTCGGAGGTAGGAGATTTGCTGGCAGACTGGATCGAAAAAGCGAATTTATCCGGTGCAGGCAGAAAATAAACCGGACAACACACACATAAGGAGACCAGAATTTTAATTGACAATATCAATGATTTATCTGCCGACAAACTATAAAGAACCTGACAGCCGGATTTTAGCAGCGATCCGGGCAACTTATTCAATGCAGGGAACCACTATGAATTTTACATGTACCCATAATACCATGACCACGATGTGTCTGGCGGGGGATGGCTGATCAGGAAGCATTTCAGGATGCAATAATAAAAAGCCTTTCCTTTACCGGTAAGGCATTTTTTTTAAAAAATTTTCAGGTCAGTCACCCGGAATGCAAACCGAAAGGTCATTGGCAAGTACGCGTAATCCGGGGTAACGATATTTTAAATGTTTTGTTCAGATAAATGGTTGATGTATCTTTATGAGCTTTTTCCGGTCGCGCTCGCGGGCATGAAATATTCACGTCAGGCATGATATAAAATATGTTGGTCAGGAAATAAATTTTTAAATATTTACTCATGAAAAAGGTTTTAAAATTTGGCGGGAGCTCCATAAGTGAACCACCGGCACTCAAAACATTGCTGGGACTGGTATCTAAAGGGTTGGAAAGCAGGGATGAATTATTCATAGTCTGCTCTGCCCTGGAGGGTGTCACCAATCTTATCAAGGAACTTATTGAAAAAGCTGTTGCCGGACAGGATATCTCCGGGGGACTCAAGCAACTGGAAGACCGTCATTACACCCTTGTAAGGAACCACCTGGAAGTTCGCCGCCAGAACCAGGTGTTGCTGGGACTGAAACTCTATTTTAACCAGCTGGAAGAAATGCTTTCCGGCATTGTTGCCCTTGGTGAGGTTTCTCTTCGTACAACTGACAGGGCGCTTTCCTATGGCGAACTTTGTTCCGGATTTATATTTACATCCCTTGTGGAGCAATACTGCGGTAAAGCGGTTTTTGCCGATACCCGGCAACTTATTAAAACAGACAGCAGTTTCGGCCAGGCAATTGTTAATGAAGAGGTCAGCCACTCACTCATCAACAGTTTCATAAAGGAAAACAAGGATGTCATACCTGTATTCACCGGTTTTATAGCCACAAATGAAGCCGGGGTTACCACCACTCTTGGGCGGGGAGGATCTGATTATACTGCCGCCATTGTTGCCGCTGCTGTGGAAGCTGATGAAATACAGATATGGACCAATGTGGATGGCATTATGACAGCCGATCCCAGAATGGTAAGCAAAGCTTTCTCCATTCCCAGGCTTTCGTATAGCGAAGCCGTTGAACTAAGTTATTTCGGGGCAAAGGTGATACATCCCCCTACCATGTTCCCTGCAAGGTCAAGAGATATTCCCATAATTATCAAAAACAGTTTCAATCCTTCTTTCCCGGGAACGGTAATTACCCGGAGTTCTTCCTCCAATGGCTCACTTATCAAGGGTATCTCCTGCATATCGGAAATATGCCTGATCACCCTCCAGGGCAGGGCCATGTTAGGAGAAAAGGGATTCAGCGGGCGGCTTTTCAGCCGGCTGGCTGCCGAGGGAATCAATATCTACCTGATAACACAGGCCAGTTCGCAGCATAGCATAAGCTTTGCCGTAGATCCACGCTATATTCCTGCGGCACGACGGGTCATTGTCAGGGAGTTCGAACAGGATATTGCCGGAAGAAGGCTTGATACCCCGACGTTTGATGACAACCTGAGCATTATAGCTGTTGTTGGTGAGAACATGAGGCATAAAAGGGGATTGTCGGGGAAGGTTTTCAGTTCCCTGGGAAGGAGCGGAGTGAATGTTGTGGCAATTGCACAGGGATCTTCAGAACTTAATATTTCAGTTGTAATCGACCGCAAGGACAACTCCAAGGCAATGAACTCCATACATGATGCCATGTTCCTGTCGCCGGTCAAAACACTGAATGTCTTTTTCTGCGGAGTTGGAAATATAGGAGGTACCCTTCTGAGGCAGATCGACAGCCACAAGGCTTACCTTGAGGAAAAAAGACATATAAGACTCAATATCGCCGGTGTTTGCAGAAGCAATTCTTTTCTGCTTGACGAGGAGGGAATTGATGTATGCAACTGGAAGGACGAATTGAAGAAGAAAGGAGTTTTCGGAACAGTAGATGATTTCATTGAGAATGCCTTCGGCATGAATCTTCCCAATTCAGTGTTTGTTGATAACACCGGAAGCAATATTATACCTGATCTTTATTGCAGCCTTTTTGAAAAAAGTTTTTCGGTGGTCACTTGCAATAAGATCGGTAATACAGGCAAGTTCAAAGATTATTTCAAATACAGGCAAATGTCAGCCAGATTTGGTGTTGATTACTGGTATGAAACGACTGTAGGCGCCGGACTTCCCATAATAAAGACCATGCAGGAGTTGCTTGTCAGCGGCGATGAGATTCTAAAAGTCGAGGCAATCCTTTCGGGTACGATCTCATTTGTTTTCAACGAGTACAAAGGTGACCGGACCTTTGCGGAGGTAGTTAAGATGGCACGGGACAGGGGATTTACAGAACCGGATCCAAGGGACGATTTGAGCGGACTCGATTTTGCAAGGAAAATGCTGATCATTGCCCGCGAAACGGGGCTTGAGATGGAGTTTGAAGATATGGACCTGCATCCTATCCTTCCCGATAATTGCCTGAATGCCTCTTCTGTAGATGCATTCTATACCGAACTTGAAGCTTCGGAAGATTATTTCAACTCACTGAAAGAAAAGGCCGCCCTTGAGAACAAGGTGATGCATTATGTGGGCACCTTGTCTGAAGGAAAAGTGAAGGTTGAGCTTTTAATGCTGGATTCAAGACACCCCTTCTATAACCTGTCAGGAAGCGACAATATCATATCGTTCACTACCAACAGATACCTTCATAATCCCATGGTCATAAAGGGACCCGGGGCGGGTGCGGAGGTGACTGCGGCAGGAGTACTGGCAGATCTTGTAAGGGTGGCGGCAGATTAAAGATACATTATGAATTAGTAACACATTACTAAACATTTTACTAACTATCTTTATACGAATGGATTCGGTTAGAGTTTTTGCCCCTGCCTCTGTTGCCAATGTCAGTTGTGGCTATGATGTCCTGGGGTTTGCAGTGCATCATCCGGGTGATGAGGTTTTTATGAGCCTGAACAGTAGTGGCAGGGTAAGCCTTGATCTTATCGAAGGTGATGACGGGCGGCTTCCGTATGATCCTGCAAAAAACACTGTAAGCGCAGTTGTTTTCAGCCTGTTGAAAAGCCTTGGAATTGAACAGGGCATAGGAATAAAGCTATATAAGAAAATGCCTTTCGGCAGCGGACTGGGATCCAGTTCAGCAAGTGCAGTGGCAGGGCTCCTGGCTGCAAATGAACTGCTTGGCAGGCCTAAGACAAGAATGCAACTGTTACCGTTTGCAATGGAAGGTGAAAAGCTTGCATGCGGAAATGCACATGCCGATAATGTGGCTCCGGCACTGCTTGGAGGAATGGTTCTGATCCGGTCCTATGACCCCCTTGATGTTATCAGTCTGCCGGTACCTGAAGGATTAAGCTGCGCCCTTGTATATCCTCATGTGGAAATACCCACCCTGGCTGCCCGGCAGATTATCAGGACAAATATTCCCATGACCAGTGCTATCAGGCAATGGGGTAATGTGGGCGGATTTATTGCCGGACTGTTCACCAATGATAATGATCTTATTGGCAGAAGCATGGAAGATGTGATAGTTGAGCCGGTAAGAAAAATGCTGATACCGCATTTTGATGAAATGCGTGAACTGGCCATGGAAAACAAAGCACTGGGCTTTGGTATATCAGGTTCCGGACCGACTGTTTTCGCTTTGTGCAGCACCAGGGAAACCGCCAGGAGCGTGGCCTGTGTACTTGATGCCAGATTAAAGGATAATGGTATTGGTTCCACTTGTTATGTTTCGCAGATCAATATGGAAGGTGCCCGGGTGGTTGATGGTTCCGACTGAATAAGGAAACCGGTTTTAGCATGGTTTAACCTGGACCGGCCGGTTTTGACGGTTCGGCAGTGCAGCTTTTCAGAAAGTGGTGTTTGAAATAAAGATTGTTTTTTAATATAAATTATGCTCTACTTCAGTACCAACAGAAATTCTGAGCCTGTTTCATTGAAGGAGGCGGTTATTGGCGGACTGGCTGCTGACGGTGGCCTGTATATGCCCGTGCAGTTGCCTACAATCCCGGCCTCACAGTTTGACATGGTTGCAGACCGTTCATTTAGTGAAACGGCCTATGACGTTGCGCTCGAATTTTTCAGGGATGACATTCCCGGGAGGGTAATTCTTGATATAGTTGAGGATTCATTTGATTTTCCTCTGCCTCTGAATGAAGTGAAACAGGGAATTTTTTCCATGGAACTTTATCATGGCCCGACACTGGCTTTCAAGGATATCGGCGCCAGGTTCATGTCCAGGCTGATGTCCTGGCTCTACAGGAATGAAGAGCGGGAGCTGAATGTGGTGGTGGCCACTTCGGGAGATACAGGTTCGGCAGTTGCCGCCGGTTTCCACAATGTGGAGGGGATAAACGTGTTTATTCTTTTCCCCAGGGCCAAGGTCAGTCCTCTCCAGCAAAAACAGATAACCACCTGGGGAGATAATATTCATGCTATAGAGGTTGACGGAAGTTTTGATGATTGTCAGAAACTGGCAAAGCAATTACTGGCTGACCGGGAGTTGAATAATACTTTATCTGTTACCTCGGCAAACAGTATCAATATAGGCAGGTTAATTCCACAGACATTCTACTACTTTTATGCATTTTCGCAGCTCAAGGGTCTCAGGGTACCTGTTGTTTTCAGTGTTCCAAGCGGTAATTTCGGCAATATTACCGGTGGAATAATGGCAATGTTTTCCGGACTCCCGGTCAAGCGGTTCATTGCATCGATCAACATAAATGATGTTTTTAAGAAATTCCTTGAATCCGGCATTTACAAGGCTGAAAAGAGTATAGAAACACTGAGCAATGCCATGGATGTGGGTGATCCGAGCAATTTTGCGCGATTAAATGAAATGATGGGCGGAAAATCAGCCATGTTCAGGAAGTATATGAGCGCATATTCATTTACCGATCAGGCAACTCTTGAAGGTATTGACAAAGTATACAGAGATACAGGCTACATTATGGATCCTCACGGTGCAGTTGCATTCCTTGGGGCTGAGCAATTCCTGGAGGAACAAGACGAGCCGGCAAATGTTGTTTTTCTTGAAACCGCCCATCCGGCAAAATTCCGGGAAACCATAAACAGGGTTATTAAAGATTACGCCGGGTTACCACCACAGCTGAAAGCGGTGGTGGACAAAAAGGAAAAGTATCATTCTGCCGGGAATGATATTGATGAGATAAGATCATTTATTGGGGAAATAAACCGGATCAGCATGTAATCCTATACGGCCGGTGATGTGCCTCCAGGGACACGGTAATGCCCGGCGAGGAATTCCCCGAAAGGATAGGGTTCAGTGGATCCTGTTTTTTAGCCATTTTTTTAGTAAATTTAATCCCGGGTATTAATTTTCGATTACAAAATTATTGCTATGAATAAAAGAACCGGGTTAAATTTGCTGCGCTCTTCTGCGATATCTCTGATCCTCTGTATTATCACGATGGTATCATTATCCCAGACAAGGCGTTTCACTATTCTGCATACCACCGATGAACATTCAACTCTTATGCCTCTTCCCATGGTAGATTATGATCCTGACCGGATGGATCCTGCCCTGGGAGGATATGCGCGGCTTGCAACACTTGTAAATGAGATCAGGGAACAGAAGGATGATCCCGTGCTACTGTTTTCCTCGGGCGATTTTATAGGAGGCACGCCATTCGCATGGCTTATCCTTGAGGGTTATTCTCCGGAGATCCACCTCAAGAATCTTGTCGGATATGATGCTGTGACTATCGGGAACCATGAGTTTGATTATGGCCCCGATCTGCTTGCTGAATACCTGCTTAATGCAGGTTATCCTGAATTGTCGCGGGAATTGCCGGTTATAGCATCCAATCTCGACCTGCCGGCAGACAGCAGGCTGCATGAGACCGGGATATTTGAAAGCATGATTTTTGAGCTTGAAAATGGCATTAATCTTGGTGTTTTCGGGATACTGGGGGAAGAAGCATACAGCCTTGCGACCCAGGCAGAACCGGCCGGTATAACCGATCCCCGCCAGACCGCCCGTAACCAGGTTTCTGCCCTGAGGGAGGCCGGTGTCGATATTATTGTAGCCCTGACACATGCCGGCATGGAAGAGGATCGCCGGCTTGCCAGGGAGGTTGAAGGAATAGATATCATACTTGGCGGGCATGATCACATCCCTGAAGCTGAACCGGTAATTGTGAACGGAACATATATCATGCATTCAGGATATTATCTTCAATACCTGGGGCATTATGAATTTGAATGGGACCCTGGCACCAGAGAGTTAAGCCTTGTTGATGAAACCGAAGGGTACCGGTATATACTGCCGGTTGACAGCAGGATTGAAGAAGACCCCCGGTTGCAGGAAGTAGTTTTGGGATATGTCGATCTTCTTAATGAATTTGTTTCTGAACATACCCGGGGATTGTTCACCGATGTCGGCGAATCTGTTGCCTGGTCCGATTTTCCCCTGGTAAGGCCGTCACCTTTTACAGAAACCCAGGTTGGGAATTTTGTGACAGATGCCATGCGCATGACGGGTGAAATGATCACAGGCGAAAGGGTAGATGTAGCTTTCCAGGGCAATGGCATCATCAGGACCGACATTGTTCCAGGGGCAATGGACTGGTCAATGGGACAAATATCTTTTTTTGACCTGGTTACTGTTTCCGGACTCGGATCGGGTGAAGATGGAAAAGCCGGTTATCCGCTGGTTTCTGTTTACCTGACCGAAAGGGAAATATTTAATGTTTTGGAAACAAGCTCACTGTTGTCACAGCTGCTTGGCGATATCTATTTTCTGCAGGTATCCGGCCTGCGCTATGTATATGATCCCGGCAGGACCGTCTGGCTCACCCTTCCCGGGGGTACCCCGCTTCCCGCCTACAGATCGGTGATTGGCGCAGAATTATATACCGGTGACGGGATCCAGGATACCGAAGAATATACCAGGCTGGAGAAAAGAGATGACAGGATGTATCATGTGATAACCGATTATTATCTTACATCGTTCCTGCCCATGGTTGGCGAGAGGCTTCCCCGCCTTAAAGTGGACCTTAAAGACAGGTATGGCAACCATATCACTCCTGAGGAAGCCATAATAATATATGATCAGAGGGAATTTAAGACCTGGGAAGCAATTGCACAGTATGCTACTTCATTCGAAACCGACGAATTCCTGGATCTGCCTGTAATTCCCCGTTACTATGAATCTTCATTCGACAGGATAATTTTCAGGGAAGGCATTCCGCTAAGGTACTGGTCATATGCTTTTATTATACTTATCCTTGTCATTACAGGCTTGCTGGTGCATCTCGCTCTCAGGCGAAGGCGGCACAGGCGGAACAGGGTATAAACAGCATGGAGCATCAGATAACAGCAGCTATTCTTGCAGGGGGGAAAAACAGCCGGTTTGGGGGCGAGGACAAGGCTTTTGTGAAGGTTGAAGGCACCCGGATGATCGACCGGATCTTAAGTCGCATTGAATCCATTTTCGGGAAGATTGTGGTGGTTACCAATTCTCCTGAAAGGTATTCAAATTATAAAGACCTTGTGATAACAGGCGATATCTATAAAGATTCCGGGCCACTTGGGGGAATTCATGCAGGAATGGAAATTGCAGGGACGCCTTTTATTTTTGTTTTTTCCTGCGATATGCCGTTTCTCGATCCGGTCATAATTAAAGATCAGGTTGATTTTTTTGTAAAACATGATGATATTGATGCGCTAATACCCAGCATAAAATCAAGAATAGAGCCACTACATGCCATCTATCGTGCCGGCCTTGCGGAAGAGCTTGCAGATTTCCTGGCTTCCTCAAAAGATCTTGCCATTCGACGGTTTCTTGAAAATAAGAGGGTTGTTTATTACGAACTGCCGGCTAAGCCGGAAAATATCAAGGTATTTGTCAATA
>SLGC01000025.1 GCA_007123885.1 Bacteroidales bacterium
GTGAATGGTACTGCGATAGCTGCGCAATACAAAGAAGATCCTTCAAGATTCAACCTTTTCTCCCTTGAAGATTACCTGGAATTCCTTGTTGAATTTATTGAAAGGCTCAACCCCTTGTTTATCGTAGAGCGGTTTGCAGGGGAGATGCCGTTGAGGTATATCGTCGGAGGAGTACGGTGGGGTTTGCGGTACGATCAGATACTTTCGCTGTTTGAGAAAAAACTTGGGGAACATGGCACCTGGCAGGGGAAAAATTTTAACACCGCAGTCAAATAATCCGAACCGGTTGATATCCTGGAAGTACGGGATTATCATTAATTTGTACTGGATTTATTGTATTGGATTACAAAACGTTCTGTTGAACCAGCCTGCTTTCAGAGGTGAGTTCGGCTCGCCCCCGGCAGGTGAGGTCAATTCCCCGGCAGGTGAGTTCGTCCCCGGCAGGTGAGGTCAATTCCCCGGCAGGTGAGTTCGTCCCCGGCAGGTGAGGTCAATTCCCCGGCAAAGGGGATCCATATGGAGCACCCGTTAATAGGTGGTTACCCTCACATTCCTGAACATGAACTGGTTGTCGCTTAGTCTCAAGGCCTTGCCACTGGCGGTGGTCACGTTCCTGAGAATGACCTCCCTGGTTATGACATAGGGAAACTGCTCCACGTAGGAATCGTCGGTCATATTTCGATTGAAGTTTGCAAAAATGGCGGGGCCCTGATATTCCGCCGGATGATTGGAGTCGTCGATATAGAGGTTTTCGATGGTGATCCGTTCCGGCATATAACAGGTGTAACCGAAATCATGCTGCCCGGAGTAGGATCCGCCGATCAGGCTGGCAGTGGTCGTACTGCCGCCTGCGGGCACTAAAACACAGTCGCGGATGATGAGCTCTCCCTGCCACGTACTGCCGTAGTCGGAGCGCAGATTGATGAGGGTCCTTCCGTAGATGGTGGAATTCTCCATGGTAAAGGTTCCGTTGCCGATGGCATTTATCCCCTGGTGACCCAGGGTCGAGTTGCGGATAGTGGCATTGGCAACTCCCATATGGGCATCGAACCGGGAGAAGGTGCAATTATCCAGAACAAGATTCTTGCAGTAGTTGGACCCCATGATTCCCCAATACGTGCGGTCGTTGATGTCATTCGTCTGGCTGCAGTTCACGAATGACACATTGAGGGCCCGGTTGAGGGATATGTCGTAGCTGCCCATGGAGACAGTAACTCCCGCTGAGCCAATGGTCTGGTATGTTTTGCGTCCGGTCAGGATGGTGTTTTGGACCGTCACGTAGGAGCATTCGCGGATATTGATGAAACCGCCATAAGGTGCACCATGGTCTCCTTCGCCGGTAACGCGGTGTTCAAGCCCATCCACAAGAACATTTGAACGCCTGATCGCGATGCCCCGGCTGTAGTAGGTGTACCTCGATTCGGCCCGGTTGGCAATTGTGGTAAAACGTCCTCCGGTTATGGTCAGAGTCGTCCCGTCAATGGGAAGGGCGATGATTTCCGTGATCTGGTCGAAGTCCCAGATGATCGGAGCGTCCATATCCACATTGCCGTCTTTGTCAACTATAAAGATATCCGTCTGCGGGGATCCGGTGTTTTGGTTGGGACCAAACCGGATGTAACGCCTTACGTGGGAATTGGTGACGGTGACAAGACAGGTTCCGGGCAAGGTGACGTCAATTTTCTCCTGACCCCTCTTAAGGGAAGATACCCCCTCAAGTTGGAACGGTTGCATGCTGGAACTAACCAGGAAAACATGTGCAGTACGGTCCTGAACGTCAGTATCATCAATGATAAAGTCAGCCGTACCGAAATCGGTGTCGGTCTGTATGACTGCCGTGCGGTTTTTTCCGGAGATGTAGTATGTGGCCTCCTCGCCGGCTATCACGGAAAGGCCGTGCTGATTGGCGAAGGCATGGGTCGCAGCGATGGCGTCTATATCGTCGGTTTTGCCGTCACCCATGGCACCAAAGTCACTATAGCGGACCAACCCGTTGGCTTTAAATTTACGGACATCCCTTCTGGATACATTTATAAGTAGTTCCCCATTTTCATTTGTGCTTACCCGGGTTCTGTTCCTGTTGGATGTTATCACCACATTTTCGAGCGGATCATTGGTCTGCCCCTGTGCTGTACTGAATACATGGGAAAATAGGAAGAAAAATATGATCAGGTATCTCATCACAAAAGTATTTTTTTAATAATCAATTTCCGAAAGGATCAATAAGATTGTTCGGTATACTACTTACGTATAAAGATCATAATAAACCAGCAATTTATATCCATAAATTCAAAAATAAACCCAATTCTCTTTTTCTTTTTGCTTACATCAATATTTTTCTTACTTTTCCCGAAATACCGTTTAATGTCTCATTGTTCCACTAAATAAAATAGCAATGAATGCAAAATCTTATTCACTGGTTCTTGTTTTTATGTTATTTTGGATTTTCCCCGTCCAATCGTTTCAAACGGACGGCCCTCTATGGCAACCTCAGGCTGACGCGATCTACCTGCAGGAGATTTCCGAGAAGATATTTACTGATAAACCGGTAACGTCGGTTGCCCTTGATGGCAATACCTGCTATGCCCTGATTGAAGGTGACATTTTCCGCATAGAGGAAGGAGAACTTGTAGGAGCACCAGGTTCACCCGGTTCAGTTTCCCGTCTTTTAAACAAAGAGGGAATGCTGTGGGCACTTGCAGAAGAAGGAATCTACAATAAGTCCGGGAAAACATGGAACAGGATTGCCAGCGGCAGGTTCGTGGACCTCTGCGTCCATCTCGGCAGCGTCCATGCAGCTACGCGCGAAGAGATTTTTATTTATGAGAACGGAGAATTATTAAGCCTTGAACCCGAAGGAGGATATTACAGCAGCAACCTGACCATGATAATGGAGGACGGGACGCAGCTTCATGCTACTCCCGTGAGGATCGGGCCAATAGAGCGGATTGAATCTTACAGTGGTACGCTATATCTGCTTCGTCCAGGAAACCTGGCACATTTTGACGGAAAAGTGGTAGCTACCGGCTTTATAGACTGGGGCAATTTCCCATCCTCAAATACAAGGGATATGCTGGGCATGGGCAGCCGGTTGTTTATAGCGACCGACAGGGGACTGGGAATGCTGCGCGGCGCATCACTTTTCATCCTGGAAGGGGCAGATGGCCTGCCGGTGGAGAATACAACCTGTCTTGAGAAAGGGTTTGATGGTGATCTGTGGATCGGAACGGAAAGGGGGGCGGTCAGAATGGTTGACGGCGACTGGCACTATTTCGGGGCTGATCACTGGCTTCCTGATAACAGGGTAAATGATATTGCAGCAGGGAAAAACGTGGTATATATAGCGACCGATGGAGGCATAGGGATGATTGGTTATGAACCCTTCACCCTGCTCAAGAAGGCTGATTATTTCGAGAGGCACATCGAGGAGTGGGGCCACATGAGACTGGGGTTTATCCACTCCCTCTATTTAAGGGATGGGGAATGGATCCGCCATGTAAGCGATAACGACGGCAGCATAACCGGCCAGTACCTGGCAGCCCTGTGTTATAAATATGCAGTAACCGCTGATGAGGCCACCCGTCAAAAGGCACTGGAATCGTTCAGGGCCCTGGTTTGGCTAAACAGGATAACACAGCACCAGGGTTTTATTGCCCGCTCGATCTGGTCAACCACGGCCGACAAGGACCCCCGTTCAATCAGCGGTTCAGGGGGCCTCCCTGCAAAATGGTACCTCACCCCTGATGAAAAATGGTACTGGAAAGGAGATACTTCCAGCGATGAGGTTGTAGGACATTTTTATGCCGTTACCCTGTTCCATGACCTGGTAGCCAGGGGCAGGGAAAAGGAGGCGGCACAGGAGCATCTTCGCCTCATGGCCGATTATATTATTGACTGCGGCTGGACAATGCATGACCTGGACGGGAAGCCGACCAGGTGGGCCCGCTGGAATCCGGAATATCTGCTTCGTCCCTATGGTTATATGGACAGGGGATTAAACGGGCTGGAGGCGCTGTCATTCATGGAAGCCGTAATTGCAATAAGCGGCGAAACCAGGTTCCGGGAGGGTTACCGGCAGCTGCTCGACTGGGGCTATGCCGAGAATACGATAAGGCAGAAAAACACTTTTCCTCCCGAATCAGTGGTTCCGTGGGATGACAACCTGGCGTTCAAAAGCTACAACACACTTTTAAGGTATGCTGAAGATCCCGGTTTACGCTCTATTTACCTCAGAAGCCTTGAACGTTCATGGGAAATCAAGCGTATGGAACAGATGCCATGGTTCAATTTCACATACGGGTCTTTGTCAGGAAATGATTGTGAGCTTGACCGGGCCGTCATGTTCCTTCGCGAGTGGCCCCTGGATTCCAGGCAGCATAATTACAACAACTCACACCGCGACGACCTGTTTGTCGAGAAAGGGTACAGATCATACGAAGGAGCCTCTAAAAGGCTTACTTTACGTGAAACATCCGCCATAAGGGCATACAGGCGTCCCGAAATACTGGACGGAGGAAGTTCCGGCACCCGTATGGTCGAACCCAGCGGATTTTTAAGAGATTACTGGATGGGCCGTTACTTCGGGATGATCGAACCGCCTGACACCGATGACCCTGCCCTGTTGTCAGTCCCCCGAAGACCATATATGAATTTAGGGGCTGAACCTTATGATGGTCCTCCACGACCCGGTTTTGGTTTTTAAAGATAATTGACAGTAAGGAATTTAGGGGCTGAACCTTATGATGGTCCTCCACGACCCGGTTTTGGTTTTTACAACTAATTGACAGTAAGGAATTTAGGTGCGGATTCATCGCCTCTCTTCACAAACAAAAAAACCAGTCATGAAAATCAGGTATTTAACAATATTTGCGGTCACAGTTCTGACAATAACCATGTTTGCACTTATTTTCCCCGTAAGGGAGTCCCCCGATCCTGTCGATTATGTTGACCCGTTTATCGGGACCGATTTTTTCGGCCACACATTTCCCGGTCCCGCCCTTCCATATGCCATGGTCCACCTGAGTCCCGATGTGCATACTTCAGGGTGGTCCTATGCTGCAGGTTACCTTTACCGGGAGAGCTCAATAATGGGCTTCAGCCATACTCACTGGAGCGGGGTTGGAATGGTTAACGGGGGTGAGGTGCTGCTGATGCCGGTAATAAGTAAAAAAGTGGTGACGACACCAGGCACACTTGAAGACCCTGACGGAGGGTACAGATCAAGATTTGATCATACAAGGGAGGCAGCTTCTCCGGGTTATTATTCGGTAGTATTGGACGACTATGGCATCAAAGCGGAACTTACAACTACTCAAAGGGTTGGTTTTCATAGATATACTTTTCCAAAGTCAGAGTTGTCGAAGATAATCCTGGACCTGGGCCACCAGCTTGGAGAAAACCTCTCTGAAGATAATTCCGAACTGGTAATAAAGGGCAACACCCGTATTGAGGGGATAAAAAGCAATACCGGCGGGAAGCTCTATTTTGTAGCAGAGTTCAGCAAGCCCTTCCTGTATTACGGTACATTTGACAATGATTATCAAACCCCTGAATCGGGAGAAGGCATATTTCCCTGGAAGAATGCGGAAAAAGGAAGGAATATAGGTGCCTTTGCCAGTTTCCATACAGGGGAGAACGAGCAGATAATGGTAAAGGTAGGGATCTCTTACGTAAGCATTGATGGGGCTTCAAAAAATCTTGAAGCCGAAATACCCGGATGGGATTTTGACAGGGTAAGAGAAAATGCCAGGAATATATGGAATGATGAATTGTCTAGGATAACCATACGTGGTGGCACAGAAGATCAAAAACAGATCTTTTATACGGCTATGTACAGGTCGCTTCTTGCCCAGTATATTTCACAGGATGCTGACGGGAGATACCTTGGTGCCGACAACAGGATACACACTGCAGGGGGATTCAACTATTACGGCTCTTTTTCATGCTGGGATACATACCGGTCGCAGCATCCGCTGCTGACGCTGATTGCTGAAGAACATGTGAATGACTTCATCAAATCGATCGAGGCCAAGACCAGGGAGTATGGCTGGCTCCCGGCACAGCATTTCCTGAACGTTTTCGGCGAGGCTATGGTAGGCGATCACCTTGTTCCGGTTATTGTCGATGCCTACAGGAAAGGTTTCCGTGATTATGATGTTGAATTTCTCTATGAAGCAATGCGCAGGAAAGCAATGGAAAAACCCGAACCGCCATTACCGCCGGAAATTGGCAGGTCCGGGCTGGAATATTACAAAAAGCTTGGTTACACACCGGTTGACAGGGTCAGGGAGTCGGTGCCAAATACACTTGAGCTGGCTTATGACGACTGGTGTATAGCGCAACTCGCAAAAGAGCTTGGAAGAACCGGTGATTATCATCTTTTTATGGAAAGGGCACTGAATTACCATAACCTATGGGACAGTCAAACCCGGTTTATGCGTCCACGCCGTGAAAACGGGGAGTGGCTTGAGGCCCTTAACGGACGGCAACAGGAAATCGTTCAATCAGACGATATTTCCTATTACAGGTATTTTGACCCGTTGCTCGTCGGCAGGAGGCCAAACCGGCATTATACCGAATCCAATGCCTGGCAATATGTGTGGTCTGTGAAGCATGACATTCACGGACTAATTGACCTTTTTGGCGGAGAAAGGGAATTTGTTGCAAAACTGGACACATTCTTCACTATGTGCCCAACCATCACTCCACCCAAGTATGTTGGCGTGGTTGGCACAATTGGTCAGTATGTGCATGGCAACCAGCCTTCACATCACGTAGCCTGGCTCTATAATTTTGCAGGAGAACCGTGGAAAACCCAGTACCGGGTAAGGCAGGTAACAGAGGAGCTTTACGGGACCGGGCCGGGAGGGCTTTGCGGAAATGAGGATATGGGGTCGATGTCTTCATGGTATGTCCTCAGCGCACTTGGTTTTTACCCGGTAACTCCGGGTGAAACCTTCTATCTGATTGGAAGCCCTGTTTTTGATGAGGCAACAATCAGTTTTGCAAACGGCAGGACCTTTACCATAAGTACAACAAACAATTCATCAGAAAGCAGGTATATACAGTCGGCTTCCCTTAACGGGGAACCGTTTAGCCGTACCTGGATCGATCACCATGAGATTACCGGCGGAGGCACCCTGCTCTTTGAGATGGGGCCGGAGCCCAACAAAAACTGGGGCAGCAGTCCCGCCGACATACCCCCCTCCATGAGCAGGCGTTAGGGATATGATCTCCAGGAAACAGGAGAAAGGCTGATCCAGCAGACGACACATATTAATAATCTTTCAGCTGACTTAAATTCAGGTCCATTGACCATA
The DNA here is from genome assembly GCA_007123885.1 of Bacteroidales bacterium. Classification (GTDB taxonomy): domain Bacteria; phylum Bacteroidota; class Bacteroidia; order Bacteroidales; family PUMT01; genus PXAP01. Next base: position 7,320 of record SLGC01000025.1, read on the forward strand.
TGGATTCGTTGTCTATGTTAATAATCTCAAAAGTTAATTTAGGATCATCCAGTCCGGTATCGAAATGGAGCAATCCGAAAGCATTGTTTTCATTATATCCGAAGATATGTTCAGGTGTATCCACTACAGGGTGTGTATGATAGTTTGTAAGCACCGAGCTCATAAAATCATACAGATCATATCCCTGGTTCCTTTTCAGCCGGCGGGCATCGGTACGGTGCCTGTCCGCCGAAAGAAGGACGACACCGGAAATTTCGTTATCATAAAGATAGTCGAAGATCAGGTTTCTTTCCTCGTCAAAGCCGTCCCAGGTATCCAGTCCCCCGGGAGGGCCTCCCTTGGTCCCCCTTGCCCAGGGAACCGGAGATATGAGCATTTTAAATGTGCCCTTTGAATTACTCAGGGTCTCTTTAAGCCAGGCAAGCTGAACAGGGCCAAGCATTGAAGGGTTGTCGACCCTTGGTGCCCTCCTGCCCGATGATTCGCGGTAATAGCGGCCGTCAAGCATTATGAAATGAACATCGCCAATATAAAAATCAAACCATACGCCGTGATGCTCTGCTCCTCCTCCGTAGTAGGGATTGTTCCAGTTTTGCGTAAAAACTTTCCATACATCCGGCTTCCATGGCGGATCATCAATTCCGGGTCCGCCATGCGAATCATCCAGCCCGAAATCATGGTCGTCCCATATGGCATAAATACCACGCCCTGCAACGAGTTCCTGCCATTCGGGCCTGCTGTGACGGCGGTAATAACAATAGTGCTGGGTGAGGGTATGTTCGGGATCATCGATATAGACGTTATCTCCCAGAAGCAACATCGCAAGGGGGTCTCTTTCTTTAATTGTAAGCCACATCCGCTCATGTTCCGGCACGTAACCTGCACCACCCCCGTAAGCTACCCGGAATCTGCCCGGATCACCTTGTCGCGGATATGTACTGAAAGATGGATCCCTGACGGGGACAGGCCTGCCGTCAATAGTGAGGTTGTAGGAATACCGTGTGCTGGGACTTAAGCCTTCTATACGAACAACAGTTGTATAATCGGAACTGCTTTCAGTCCGGCCGACTGCAGAGAATGTTCGCCGGGTAATCCCGGATTCAGGGGTTACGCTGATCTCGACCCGGGTCTCATTTAACGTTCTCACCCAGAATGAGGCTCCGTCACAGGTTACATTGCCAAGCATCGGTCCGTGCAGTAGCACTTTTGATTCGTTATCCACCCATTCCCTGAATTCCCTTGTATTGTAAAGTGCCTGAAATGCATCCCGCGGTCCTGCCAGCAGCCTTTCAAAAGGCAAACCTGCATCGACTGCTGCCCTGGCATAATGCAGGGCCTTTTCCGCGTCACCTTTTATTGAAAAGAGCATTGACATTACAAAATTATTTTCCGGTATCACATACCTCCTGTACTCCAGCCCTTCGTTTGTGATGGTCCGGCCGGCCCGGGTATAGGCATTGGTCAGGCTGCGCCACAGGGCGGAAGGGTTCTGAGCTACATTTTCTATCCTTTCCAGCGCATCACCATGCTGACCGCTTGCAATTTCAATAACCGCTTCACGGTGTGCATCATGCTGCGCGTGGATCAGGGAGACGTCGACCAAAAGGAAAATTAAAACTGCTATTTTTACGGTTTCTTTTTTATACATAATTTTTATCTAAGGTCGTATTACTTTTGCTTTAAACTGGATTTTTTGTTTTTAAGTTTTTCTGCCATCCAGTCCTGATCACCAGTTTTGATTCTCTTGCTGGAGTTCATAAATGTCTTTTAAAGCATAAATATATTTATCAATAATTATTTTAGTTGATTATTTGTGCCATCGGGAGTCAGCTGGCTTCTTGCAAGTGTCAGTTCATACAGCAAAGTCCCGTTCTCATGGATAAGCCTGAAAGTTACCTCCGGGTCCGGAAGTGTAGTGTCAAAATCAAACTCTCCGAAAGCATACTCTCCTGATATCCCGTAAAGCTGCGTATCCCAGTCCGCTCTGATGGGAGGGGGGCCGACCCTTCCCCCCAGGCTGCCTAATTCAAACTCATAAAAACTGAAACCTGAGGGCCTTGGGATCCTGAACCCCCTTGCCCCGTGCCTGTCGCCCGAGATCAATAACACTCCGCCAATATTGTTATCTTCTATAAGTTTGAATATCTCCTCGCGGCCGTGCGGGTCATATACCCCCCAGGAATCCTTTCCGTCGGAAACATAGTCGCTCCACATCGTCCCGTTTGACAGGATAATGAAAGGCCCCTGGCAGTCGAGCAGCTGCTCCTTGAGCCATTCCATCTGCTGGTCACCCAGAAAATTTCCTTTTTCCCTGAAATACCTGTTATCAAGCATGATTACATCGGCCGGTCCTATCCTTGTTCTGAAATAGACCCCTTTGCCGTCTTCTCCTGAGCCGTACGGGGGATTATTCCATGAAATCCTGAATATATCACTGACAGCCTCTTTATCTTCAAGAGTATACCCCTCGGGGATATTATAGAGGTCATTGTCAAAATAATCGTGATCATCCCATGTCGCATAGACCGGTATGGATGATACAATGCTGCTCCATGCCAGGTGAAAGTCACGCAGAAGGTAGTCTGCCCGGTGCAGTCCGATATGGTTTCGCCTGTCCTGGGCAGCGATGTCTCCTCCCAGCAGGAGAGCAAGAGGCTCCCTGGCTTTTATCTGGTCTGAGAGTTGATGGTTGCACAGCCCCCACCTGTGGGAGCAGGTTCCGAATGCTATTCTTGCTTTTGAAGGGGAGTTTTCCCGTGGTGTGGTCCTGATATATTGTTGCACGCCGGTGTTGATCTGCCGTCCTTCAATGAATACCCTGTAGGGGTATGAGGTACCTGGTTTGAGTCCGTTTATCCTCACAACTGCTGTCAGGTCAGAACTTTCGGAACTGGTAACCGGGCCGAAGGTTATGATGGAACCACCCGTATCTATCCGGACTTCAACCTTTGCAGGCTTCAATGTCCTGATCCATACGGATGCACCTTCAGATGAGACATTGCCCAACATCGGTCCCCCGGAATGAGTTATTCCGTTTTCCCTGCAAAGGTTCAGGAATGTTTGGTTCTGTGCCAGTTCACAGAATCCTGCGTTTAGGTGCGCAGTAAGTGCATTGAATGCCGTTTTATAAATTTCCCGGATATACTCCGGGCGCTCGCCGCAGAGATTCAGATGAAGGAGGTTCCCTTCAAGCTGGTTGGAGTCAAGAAAGCTTCTGGCTTTATGTGCATGGATCCTTCCCATTCGGGTTTGCCCTGAGAGAGTATAGCTTGAAACCATTATAATTGCAACTGGAGTCAGAAGCATGAAGAAAATCTGCCTGATTCGACTGAATCTTAGAGATTTATCTGAATTTTTCATAATTAATTGTGGATTAATTATCTGAATCCGATAACACTCATCGACGGAGGAGCCGACCCGGGAGATGATCCCCATCCGGTATTCTGGTCCGGCCCCATTACAAATTCAAGTAATCCGCCCGAAACTATCTCCTCATGCGTTATCCATGTCCTCTCAAGCGGTTCCCCGTTAAGCCTTGCAGATTGGATGAATTTGTTATCGGCCGAGTTATTGCTTGCTATGATTGTGAATTTTCTGTTTTCATAATATTCATCCAGGTTGATAACAACCTTTTCAAACAAAGGTCCCGATATCGTATAGTGAGGGATGCCGGGTGTTACAGGATAGAATCCCAGTGCCCCAAACACGAACCATGCCGACATGGACCCCATATCCTCATTGCCGGGGAGGCCCCACTCGTCTGCCCCGAAAAGGTTCTCCAGTATTCCGCGAACACGTGCCTGGGTCTTCCAGGGTTCACCTGCATAATTGTAGAGAAACGGTTTGTGGAATGATGGCTGGTTCCCCTGCACATATTGACCGATCGCCCCGGTAACTCCCACGTACCATGGTCCCTCGTTGGAAGAAGATGCGTAAAACAAACCGTCGAGCCTTTCCGTGAATTTTTCAGGCCCGCCCATCAGCCCGATCAGTCCGTGGATATCGTGCTGCGGGTAGAAGAGATATTGCCAGGCATTGCTTTCAGCATAGTGTCGATGGGGAGCCACCCCGATCCACCAGGGATTCCAGCAGTCGTAATAGCTGTTTTCACCATGAACTGCAATTTCAGGCGACTCTCCCCAGTTACATGCTCGCAACCATGTACCGTCTGCAAATCTTGGACGGTAAAAACCGGATGACGGTTCATAAAGGTTCCGGTAATTATTTGCATTTTTCATCAGGTATTCATAGTCCTCATTCCTCCCGAGCTCTTTTGCAACCTGCGCCAGTGCATAATCTGTAAGCGAGTATTCAAGGGTCAGAGAGACTGTTTCCCTGACAGTTTCTGCAGCTACATAACCGAGCTCCATATAGGTATCCAGTCCCTCCCTGCCCCGTCCGGGGCTACCGGGCACGGAGGCATTTTTCATCATTCCCTCATAGGCCAGTTCCACATCGAAACCCCTTATTCCCCTTACATACGAATCACTTATCATGGTTGAGCCATGATCGCCGATCATGCTTCGTGTATACAGGTTCTTGAAGTACTGCGCAGGAATCAGTCCCCCCTGCCTGTAAGTGGCCAGAAGCGATTTTATCAGCTCTGTCTGCCTTTCGGGCTCGATTATTGTGAGCAGCGGATGGGTGGTCCTGTAGGTATCCCACAGGAAAAAGTCTACGTGGAACCTGAAGTCATCCTCCCTGATTATCCGGTCCTCAAAATGGCTGTACCAGGATCCGTCAACATCGGTAAAAACCCTTGGAAACATAAGAGTGCGGTACAGTGCTGTGTAGAATTTGATGCTGTTTTGCCTTGTACTTCCGCCTATCTCTATTTTTTTAAGTCTGTCATTCCAGGTGTTCCAGGCGCTCTCTCTCACATTATCAAAGTCCCATCCGGGGATCTCGGCCAAAAGATTTTTTCTGGCACCCTCAATCCCTGTAAATGATATCCCCACTTTGACCAGTATCTCTTCATCCTCATCAGCCTCGTAGTTGATAAATGCGCCGGTCCCGAATTTACCCCTGGCAATGCGTTGGTTATGCGACACCCCGCTTCCGGTAAATGTGCCGAAGGACCCGAATGGCTTGCTGAACTCTGCAAAGAAGTACCAGGTGGTCGGTTCACCGACAGAATAGTCAATTACAGTCGTATATCCCTGGACCTGGTTAGCGCCTATAATTTCAATAAAAGCATCTTCATGCAATTCGGGGCGGTTTGTCTCGCGGGTCAGGTCAATTATGATATGTCCGCTATCCGTTTCCGGGAAAGTGTAACGGTGCATCCCGGCGCGTTCGGTGGCCGTAAGCTCGGCTTTGATGTTATGATCCTGGAGCAGCACCATGTAGTAGCCCGGGCATGCTTCTTCCCGGTCATGAGAGAACCTTGAACGGTAACCACTTTCCGGATCATCGTCACTTCCCGGTGCAACCCGTAAAGGACCTGTTGCCGGTTTAAAAAGGATATTCGAATATCTCGATTTTGTGGCGATGCCTGTTCCGCTGAGGTTGGTGTGTGTAAATCCTATTATGGTACTGCTTTCCCTGCCATGTGGCACACTGCTGTAGGAATAGCCACCCTTGCCCCTCGATGCACCGGTAACCGGAGAAAGCTGGACCATACCGAAAGGCAGTGCCGCGCCGGGTATCGTATGGCCATATGCGGCCGTACCGATAAAGGGGTTTACATAATCTGCCGGCCTGTCGACATATTCTCCCCCGGCCTCTTCCGGTAAGCATCCTGAAAAGATGACGGGAAGTAACAAAACTATGAAACAGGAGAGTTTAATCCTGCTGATTTCAGGTTTTCTTGAAAAAATTTTCATGAGGTTATAATTAAAAATCCATGCAAGTAATTGCAACACACTTTAGGTGGATATTATAATTCTTCAGGTTTGGTTTCTCTTTTCTGCCTCTATTGCAACGCATAGAGCGGCATAATCACCGATCTTCTCTCCCAGTGATGCAGGGACTATCCTGCACACCTCGTTTGCTCCCGGCACAACCTCCTTTTCTATTACCTCCCTGGCCGGATCAAACAACAGATCCCCGAGCCGTACTCCCATACTTCCTATTATTATAAGTTCAGGGTTCAGGATATCTATTAAAACCGACAGTCCCTGTCCCAGGTACCGGCCGCTTTTGTTTACAACCTGAAGGGCCAGCTCATCATTGTTCCTTGCCCATTCCACCACATCCCTGCCGGTTACCCTGCCCGGGTCCTTGTATCTGGAAAGCATCTCCTCTTCGCCTGCCTGCTCTTTGAGACAAAGCAATTCGAAGGCCATCAGCTGGGCAAGCCCTGTCCCGCTGCAGAATCCTTCAAATGATCCCCGTTTATTGTAACCTATCGGACCGTCATCTGCCAGCCTTATATGTCCGGCTTCGCCTCCAAGGTCGTTTGTACCTGTGTAAAGGTTCCCGTTCAATATCAACCCGGCGCCCAGTCCCGTACCAAAAGTCAGGAAGATAACATTACTGAATCCCTTGCCCGCACCGTATAACCATTCTGCCATCGCTCCTGCATTTGCATCATTTTCAAGGGCTACAGGTAACCCGCTGATCTCACGGAGAATCCTTACTATCGGTACATTGTCCCATCCGGGCAGGTTCGGGGGAGAGAGAATGGTACCTTCCCTGCTGTTCAGCGGACCACCGCAGCTTATCCCAACAGCCGAAAGATTTTCCCTTTGAGAATAATCAAGCAGCGACTCTTTAAAAAATTCAACGGTCGGCTGCCAGTTGTTTTTTCCTTTGGTTGTGGGCTTCTCCTGCCTTTCTGCCAGATTACCGTTACTGTCAATCAGAAGCACGGCGGACTTGGTGCCGCCGATATCAATTCCTGCATACCATTTTGTTGCCATATAATATAATTTTTACCGCCATTACCGGCTTACTTAATTCTGACCTGCACTTGTTCCCCATTGATCCTGACTGTTCCCCTGACTATTACTCACTGATCCTGACTGTTCCCCATTGATCCTGACTGTCCCCATGATCCTGGTTCCCCATTGATCCTGACTGTTCCCCAGACTATTACTCACTGATCCTGACTGTTCCCCATTGATCCTGACTGTTCCCATTGATCCTGACTGTTCCCCTGACTATTACTCACTGATCCTGACCGGCCCATCCGGAATATCTTCGATTCATCCCGGAACCGGTTTTTCCGCATTCCTCCATGTGTATATTGACAAAAAAAGAAGATAGACAAATATTACAGCGGGGATCAGGAAACTAACCCTGATAGACCAGTCGGCTACGACCCCCATGATGCCGGGGATAATTGCCCCTCCTACAATTGCCATGACCATAAGACCGGAGAGTTCATTGCTCTTTTCAGGTATTCTGTCAATCAGTATTGAGAAGATCAGTGGGAAGATATTCCCGAAGCCAAGACCACATATCAGGATAGAAATAATCACCACGGTCTGCGATGGCACAAACATGCCAATCAACCCTACCAGTCCGAGTATTGAGCTTATTACAAAGAATTTTTTTGGAGAAATGAAATTCAGTACTATAGCCCCGACCATCCTGCCAATTACCAGGGTAGTCAGGAAAAACCCTATTCCCAGTGTGGCAAGGTTTTCTATATCGAGACCGAACATCCGGTTGAGGTAAATAGCGATCCATGAATTAAGGCCTACCTCCGCACCAACATACAGGAAGATACCAAGTACCATAATCAGCACGTAAGGGTTTTTAAGCTGCATGAAACTGCTTTTGATACTTGTCACCGGGGCGTCAGGTTCATTCTGAGGCTTGTTAAGCCTGAGTTGCAGCACCATTACAATGCAGAATGCAAGAATAGCTGAGTAAACCACAAAAATATTCTGCCATCCCAGTCCCAGTACCACAACTATCAACGGCACCATGTATGGTGCGGTAATGGATCCCAGGCTTTTAATGAACTGTGCAAAAGTCAGGTTCCTTGAAAATAGTCCGGGTGCGGAAACATCCCTCATTGCCGGGTTTCCGGCAACCTGCAGCCCTGTCATACCAAGTCCGACCAGGAATATAGCTGCCAGGACAAAATAATATCTGGATATACTTATAACCGGAATCAAAACTCCGATAAGAGCAATTGAAAGAAACACCAGGAGAACATATTTCTTTCCTTTTTTTGCAGACAATACGCCAATTGGAACCGAGAAAAGCCCGAATGCCAGGAGACCGAAAAATGGCAGTAATCCTGCCAGACTGAGTGGCAGATTAAATTCCCTGGTGACAAATCCGACCAGTGTTCCTACGGCATCTCCAAAGCCCATGACAAAGAAAACCAGGAACATGGGAAAAATTCCTTTATATTTCATACAGATTAGTAATTAGTTAGATTATAGTTTAAGCAAGGTTTAATTTATATTTTATTTCCGTTTATTTTCCAGGCCGGTTATAACTTAACTGACGGAGTAAATCCTCTTTAATGCCACAATTCGGGTTCAAAATCAGGGTTGAATGAAGGGAACTGTGCATTGATTTCCCGGCGCCAAATTTGAAGCATATCGTATAACCGTGTTTTCAATTCCGGCAACTGTCCGGCGAGGTCATCCGTTTCTCCCTGGTCATCGGCAAGATTGTAAAGCTCTATGCTGTCATCTTCAAAATAGTGGAGAAGCTTCCAGTCACCTTTTCTCATGGCGCTTACCGGTGTAGTTGCATCCGGATAATAATGGGGGTAATGCCAGAAAAGTTTTTCTCTCCCGAGGCTTTTTGCCTGGCCGGTTAACACCGGTACCAGTGAAACTCCGTCGATATTTATATTATGGCTCTCATCACCGGCAGTGTTTGTCATTTCAAGTATTGTAGGATAGAAGTCCATTGTGGTGACAGGGAGACTATTCAGGGTATGGGGACTGGTACGGCCGGGCCATTTTACGATCAGTGGAACCCTGATGCCCCCCTCATATAGTGAACCTTTTCCTGATCTCAGGGGATAATTGTTGTTTACATTGACCCGCGGACTGTCCAGTCCACCGTTATCGGAATAAAAGAAAACAATGGTATTGTCCTCTATACCCTCCTTTTGCAGAACATTCATTATCCTGCCTGCATTCTCATCAATACTGGCAATCATGGCGGCATACTCTGCATTTCTGTGTATCATGCCATCCCTTATTTTCTCTTCGAAATATCTTGTAAAACCGGGTTTTCCTTCAACCGGCACATGAGGAGAATAATAGGACAGGTGCATAAACAGGGGCCCGTCTTTCCTTGCCTCAATTATTTTGATTGCTTCATCAGTCAGCCTGTCAGTAAGATATGAACCCTTATTTCCCCCGGCAGGGTTCTCAAGTCCCGGTACATACCTGAATTCATTGTCTGTTTCTCTCCATCCGCTGAACGGGTACCAATAGGTAAATGGCATTCCCCACATTGTACCTCCTATGTTAATATTGAATCCGTGTGCTTCAGGATAATGAACAGCATTGCCGAGATGCCATTTCCCTACATGGGCGGTATAATATCCCTCATCTCTCAGTGCCTCTGCGATGGTGTATTCATCAAGGGGCAGATTACTTTCAGTGAAAGGGCCGGCCAGGCGCTCATGTATGCCCGGTCTTGGTTCGCCTGAATACTCATGCCAGATGGTCATGCCCAGCCTTGCAGGATGTTTGCCTGTCATCAATGCCGCGCGGGTCGGAGTACATATGGCAGCAGCTGAATAGGCATTGGTAAATCTCATTCCTTCTTCCGCCAGCCGGTCAATATTGGGTGTCTCATGCAGATCGCTTCCGTAGCATTCCAGATCAGTCCATCCCATATCATCCACCATGATGAATATGATATTTGGTTTTTCATTCATACTTCCGGTAGTCGCAAAACTTTCTGGCTGGTTGTCAGCACTGCCCGCGGCAGCCAACGGCAGATTTGATATTAACAGGATGCCAGCGGGCAATAATCCGGATTTTCTCATGGCTGAGGTTGTAGAGTTGCCGCTACAAGATATTATTAAATTTTAACAAAAATGCAGTATAAGATAACATTTACAGATCAAAGACTAATTTGAGAATACTATTACTTCCCTTTTCGGGGAATGGGACTAATACGGACAACTTACGTAACAGATTTCCGTATTACTGAATAAATTTACCTTTTTCCAAATATTCCTTCTCTAAAACCTGATACTATGCCCAAGAATAAAAATGCTTATTTAAGATATCTGCATATACACTCACAAATCAAGAGAAATAGATACATCGCGGGTTATCCCACAAAAGAGAATATCCTCGATTATCTCAGGGATCAGGAAATAGAGGTATCTTCCTCAACATTGGAAAAAGATATTAATTTTCTGAGATACGAGCGGGGTGCACCGTTAATCTATGATGCCGTGCAAAGATGTTACAGGTACAGCGAGGAGTGGGAGTTTGACATGCCTTTGACACCCGATGCAGTAAGGATGCTGGATATGATCATAAAAAAGCTGCAGCTCTTCGGCGAGTCGCATGAATTCAAGTCAATCAGGGATACGATTGACAGGCTAAGCGATCATTTTGACCTGGCCCGCCAGCATCCTGAAGATCCCATAGGGGAGTATATCCTTTTCGAATATGCAAAGGGATATACAGGGAGCAGCTTTTTACCACGTATTTATGATGCAATTTTTGACAGCCGGAAAATAACTTTTTCACACACCAGGTTTGATTCCGGTGAGAAAACATTCCGTACAATCCAGCCTTATGTTTTGAAGGAGCACCGGAACCGGTGGTATGTTATAGGAAAAGAGAACGGGGAACCCAAAATTTTCGGGATCGAGCGCATGGATGATCTTGAAATTACGGAAGACTGGTTTGAAAAAGAGATCTCGTTTTATGATGAGATCAAGAGCCTGCTGTATGATTCTGTTGGAGTGATGGCCTTTGGATTCGATACCGAGGAAGTGGTATTGCAGTTTGACAGGACACCGGCACAGTACATCAAAACACTTATGCTTCACCGTTCACAAAAGATCGTAGAGGAAAACGAAAACGGGCTGACTGTGAGCCTCAAGGTAAAGATCACCCCTGAATTCATCATGGAATGCATCCTCAGGTTCGGGAATAATGTAAAAGTACTTAAACCCGAAAGCCTCATAAGAAAAGTAAGGGCTATTTACAGTGAGGCACTTGAAAACTACGACCACAAAACAACCAGGAAATAAATTCGCTTATCGCGGAAATCTTTTGAAGCCTCATACCACATAATTCATGGAACACCGCACGCTCTCAGGAATTTGCCCTGGTCAGAAGAATTGATCCACCAGATCTTCCTTGCTTATTTTCAGATGGTTTGATACTGTATCTACTTCAGATGCTACCCGGAGGGATATTTCTATATCACCGGTTTTAACGATCTTTTGTCTTTATCGGGAGAATTTCCAGATATTCACTTTCAAAATCACTATTTTTGGACCAAAATTCTAATTCGATTTAATTATGGAAAATTCAGAGATCATTTTGAAGACCCTCAGCGATAACGGCGCACTTAAGTCAGGCGAAATTGCTGAAAAGACAGGACTTGCAAAAACCGAGGTTGATAAAGTTATAAGCAAGCTTAAAAAGGAAGAAAAGATTTATTCTCCAAAACGTTGTTTTTATGATGTGAAGAAATAAGGCTCCGCTCTCCTTTATGTAGCCCGGATCAGGGCTTTGCACAGAGTCAAAATCGCATTCAGAATGTGAGCACCTTTGCTCCGCCCTTAAGGTAACCGGTCAGCGGTTTGCCCATTCCTTTAACAACAAAATCCAAATCTTTCAGATCATCGGTAACCCCGTACTCATTGGCGCAGACAATACAGGCTTCAATCACAACCCCGTCATTTTGCATAGCCTTTAATTTTTCCTGCACCTTGAGATTTTCTGCGGACAGCTTAGCTGAAGGGCCCCAGATAATGAGTGTGACCTCACTGAACCAGCCGGCAGTTTTTGCAGCATGGGTATACATAAGAGCAACCCTTTCGGCCACATACGGATCATCGCTGGTCCATACAACCACAAGCTTGTCATTACTTTCAGGAGAAACATCGGATTGTGCCAATACACCTGAATGTGTAAAGATAATAAACATGGCAACTGACAATAATAAACTTTTTGTGAGTTTCATAACAATAATTTTTAATTGATTTTTACTATTAATAATATCGTGGGACATCAAGCCAAACCTATGCCCTGTAGATTCCATAAGCCGGCCAGAAATGATTTTCAATATAGATAAAACAGGAACCTCCGGAAGATTTAGTCACCAAAAAGAATAAAAAGCCCTTTCTTTTACATCTGATCCGTTTATTTGTTCTTTCTTCGCTCGGGGTGTTCAAACGAGAAGTCCCCGGTTCCAATCATTTCAAGTGTTTGTTCAATTGTAGGCCGGTCGCCCCAGTAAGTGCCGGAGTAAAAAAGCCTCACTGTTCCCTCCGGGTCGACAATCACCGTTGCAGGCCGGTTTATGTATTCGGCATGCACGGCAAAGGCCAGGGGGTCGATGCCATACCTGGCGGCGACTGCACCTGCACGGTCCAGCAGGTGAGGCCACCAGATCTGCCTTGTATATGCTTCAATAAACGGCTCCCTTGCAAACCAGTATTCCGGTTCGAGTTCTTTTCCCACCATTACCCTGCCACGGTATATATCATGTGTTTCTATCGTGAATACATTTACTCCAGCTTTTGTGAATTCATCCTTCATTTCAATCAAATCATGGAATTCACTATGACACACCGGACACCAGTCCGCGAAAACCCAGATCAGCACCACCCAGCCCTGATCCTGCAC
>SLGC01000052.1 GCA_007123885.1 Bacteroidales bacterium
ACGGTAGGGTAGAAGATGTAGATGAGAATATTTATTATTATGTAATAATAGGAGAGCAGGAGTGGATGGTGTCGAATCTTAAAACAACAAAACTAAAGGATGGTGCCAGTATTCCGGAAGTGCAGGATAATACCGACTGGAAAGATATTCTCAACCCTGCCTACTGCTGGTATGGGAACGACGGGCTAAATAACAAGGATGTCTTTGGCGCCCTGTATAATTTTTATGCAGTAGAGACAGAAAAGTTGTGCCCCGAAGGATGGAGGGTCCCGACAGGCCCGGACGTAGGGGCGTTAATCGATTATTTAGGTGGTCAGGATGTTGCAGGAGGTAAACTCAAGGGAACCGGCTACATTTATTGGAATGAACCTAATACAGGTGCTACCGATGAGGTGCGGTTTAATGCACTACCTGGTGGCCTTCGCTTAGATTCCGGGGTGGATTTCGGGCAATACCGTTACCTTAATGAGATCGGCGCCTGGTGGGTATCACTCGCTACTGAGACTGGGGCTTATACATTTGGTGTGAATAATGTGTCCACTGAGGTTTATACTCCGGAACTGGAAAAGGAATTCGGCGCATCGGTCCGTTGTATGAGGGGCGATCCTCCCCCTGACCCTGGCTTAATTATTATCAAACAATAAAAAACGTGGAGCGTGCCGGGCACGTTCCACGGATATTCTTTGCAAAAAAAGGGGCTGGCACTGAATGTGCTTTCCCCTTTTTTTTGTGCAAGCATGTTTACCTGAGGGATGCTAATTAAATGAAAAACATATTGGTTGTTAAAAATTATAATATTAACTTAACGATGTAAAAGCATATACCCTGAGTGCTATTTTTTCTAAGAATTGTAAGATGGGAAACCCATTCATAAAGGCAGTTTTCAAATTTTTCCTTTATCCGTTCATGATAACCGGATTGATCCTGGCCTTGATTTTCGGTTGTAAAAAGGAAGATCATGCCGAACTGGCACGACTCGGACCATTATCCGTCACTGGGGTCACATCTGTAAGTGCGGTAATAAGCGGCACTGTCGAATATAATGGAGGTGTGAATGTAACTTCACGCGGGGTTGTCTGGAGTACTTCCCGGGATCCCGCTATTGAAGGGAATGAGGGGCAGGCTGACCACGGAAGCGGCACCGGTGAATTTGTAATTACCATTACCGGCTTGTCGCCTGCCACGAAATATTATGTACGCGGTTACGCCATCAACAGTGAAGGCACGGCCTACAGCAGCCAGTTTGAGTTTACCACTGAAGGGGAAACGGCCATGGTCACAACTGCAGAAGTTAGGGAAATAACCTTTAACTCGGCCATATCCGGGGGCAATGTAACAGATGACGGAGGGGCCGAAGTCAGCGCACGGGGTATTGTGTGGGATATCACTGAAAACCCTTCTATTGATGAAAATGACGGAATGACCACAGATGGTGATGGTTCGGGGGAATTCACAAGCAGCCTTGAAGATCTTTCTCCCGGCATCCTGTATTATGTACGGGCTTATGCCACCAACAGCCATGGAACGGCATATGGTAACCAGGTTGAGTTTACTACGCCGGCAGGATCAACCTCAGTCACTACCTCCGAAGTTACCGGAATAACCGCTGCAGGTGCCATCTCCGGAGGAAATGTGAAAGATGATGGGGGAGAGGAAGTTACAGCCAGGGGTGTCGTATGGGATACCAGGGAGAATCCCACGATCGATAAAAATGGCGGAATAACCACAGATGGCGATGGCCTGGGAGAATTTACCAGCAGCCTTGAAGATCTGCTACCTGGTACCACCTATTATGTCAGGGCGTATGCCACCAATAACAACGGAACCTTTTACGGCAACCAGGTTGAATTTACCACCGGTTCCTCAAATGCCAGAGTAACTACTGCAGATGTTACAGATGTTACCGATAATTCGGCTGTAGCCGGTGGAAATGTGGTAAGTGACGGTGGAGCGGAGGTGACCTTACGGGGAATTGTATGGAGCACCCTTGAAAAACCCAGTGTTGAAAATAACCAGGGAATAATGAATCTTGGTTTCGGAACCGGACGATTTTCAGCTGAAATAAGAGTATTTGACCCTGAAACAACATATTATCTTCGCGCATTTGCCATCAATAGTGAAGGTGTCTCTTACGGGAGCCAGGTTCAATTTACCACCTTGAATTATCCTGATGTCACCACGGAGCCGGTCACAGAAATTACCGATGAATCCGCATCAGTAAGGGGAAGGGTTACATCCGATGGGGGAGCAACCACTACCAGGGGAATAGTATGGGACACTTCCGTAAATCCCACAGTGGAAAATAATGAAGGGATGACCAGCGATGGCACCGGTACTGGATTTTTCACCTCCAATATTACAGGCCTTAATACCGGGACAACCTATTTTGCGCGTGCCTGGGCCGAAAACGTAGTAGGGGTTTCATATGGCGAACAGTTTGAATTCACCACCTATGACGGACGGGCAGTAGATATAGACAAGAACGTCTATTTTTATGTGCAAATAGGAGGCCGGGATTGGATGGTGTCCGATCTTAAAACAACAAGGCTTAATGATGGCACAACCTTGCAGAATGTGGCCGGTAACCTGGACTGGTTCCTTTCCTGGAGAAGGGGTTTGCCTTCATATTGCTTGTATGAAAACGATGAGAAATATAAGGATGTGTATGGTGTCCTTTACAATTATTACACGGTTGAGACAGAAAAGTTGTGTCCTGAAGGATGGAGGATCCCGACTAAGCCAGACATAGAAACCCTTATCAATTATGTTGGCGGTCAGGATGTTGCAGGTGGCAAACTCAAGGGGACCGGCACCATTTACTGGAAGGAACCCAACACAGGGGCTACCGATGAGTTTCGTTTCAATGCACTTCCCGGTGGCATCCGTTCCGGTAGTGGACAGTTTGGTTTGCCCGGTGAAGCCGGTGCATGGTGGACCACAACAAGTGATGAAGCCCAGGCCTTTTTATACTTCATGACATATGATGAAGAGAAAATTTTCTGGTTCAATGTGGTAAAAGGTAACGGATCATCTGTCCGCTGTATGAGAGGAGATTGACGAATACTCAACGAAGAAATTTGAAAGAGGCTCAATGTATTTGAGTCTTTCCGGTAATCCTGAACTCGATGGGAACATCTTCTATTTCCGGAGGGAAGATATCCCTGGTTGCCTGGTCGTCAGAGCTGAGTGAGATAATTATGCCTGTTCTGCCATCTCTCGTCCTGCCGGTTCCAACGGCAGTTACCTTGTCAAGTCCGAGCCATATTTTCCCGTAAATTTTCTTTAGCTGTGCGGCTTTATCAATTAATTCAACCATCTCTGTATAATTTGGAATCCGGTTAATTCAAATTCGGTGAATAAGATTTTAAGTAATTATAACACTTCAATTCCCAAAAGGTTCACAACATTTTGGATCCTGTTGATCACTGTTGTAGTGGTGCTGCCCGCGAAAAGAAGTCCCACGATATTGTTTTCCCCGTCAAGGACCACTGAGCCGCTATCTCCTCCCTGGCTCATCGCCCCTGCCATCAGCTGGTCGGTAAACAGCGCGGTTTTGCCTGATCCGAAATGGACCCTTACCGTTACATCTGTCTGATCGATCATGCCAGTTGTTAAGCCTGTGGTGCGACCGCTTTTTTTGATTTCCATGCCCAGTGTTCCCTCCTGTATCCCGGCAATTTTTCCAATTCCATGGATCTCGTTCAGCAGCAAACCGGGTTCAGCAGGCTCTGCCAGGGCACAGTCAACAAGGTTTTCAGCTGTTACGGTTTTTTTGGAATAGAGCCTGTTGGGACTTCCTGTAAGACGTGCGAAAAAGTTGAAAAGGGATGCAAGGCTCCTGGCAATAACCGAGCTGCTCTTTTGTGTTTCAAATTTAATCGGAACAAAACTGTCCAGAACGGCGATCTGATCAGTTGAAACACGCCCGCCATCATGTGGCCCGGGCTGAAGCACCGGGTCACCCGGAGAAGCATGATTCGAGTTGGCAATTACATGATTATTTGATAAGATCATAAATATATCTCCCTTTTTAACACGGCAGCCCAGTGTTCCTGTGGTAATCCTGAAATGGCCCCCGCTCACACCTCCCGGCACAGGCCTGAACCTGCCTGTTGGCAGATCAAGTGTATTGATTATTCCGGTCGGAATGACATCTGTCGGAGTCCCGTTAATCCGGGAGGGGATCATTTCGCCGGGACCAAGCCGGTCTGCCGGAATTTTGGTTTCGACAGAACATATGATACCAAGCCGATCCGTCTTTTGTCCCCCGACGGTTTTATATCCAATGCCCACGGCAACCACGTTGGGCTTCTCAATCAACCCTTTGACCGCCTGAGGCAATAATTTTCTAATATTGTTCAGATCATTGTTTTCCATGTTGCCCGGATTTCGATCCTTAAATATATATAAATTTGCAGATTACTGCCAGGAAATATGCCATGTTTTTAACGAATTACTTCCGAAAACCCCCGGAAGCCGAACTGGCAGACCGATAGGGCTGACTGGTTTTATTCAGGAAAAAGTGGTATCAAAGGTCGAAAATATTTATTTATACTTTTTCTCGCTTTTTTTATTTAATTACTTAATTTTATGCATTATGAAATTATTCCTGAGGATCGCCGCATAAAATATCAATAAGCAATATTATTGCAGGCAGTCATATAGGGGACAATAAACATGAGATATATATTGCAACTCCAACAGCTTTGGATTACAAGAACAGGTCATGGTGAGTTGACTGTGAGCGATCTCACCAAACAATTTGCTAACTATACTTTTATACGAATGAAAAAATTACGTGATTTGAAAACAGCCCTGGCTGTATCAGCCTCTTTGATTTTGCTTCCTGCCTATCAATGCCATGCCCAGGATCTGGATGTCCCCTATGTGCCGACTCCCCATGATGTAGTCACCAAAATGCTGGAAGTTACCAATGTCGGCCCCGGGGATTATGTTATTGATCTTGGATCAGGCGACGGCCGCATCGTGATTGCGGCAGCCGAACGTGGAGCCGTGGGACATGGTATTGACCTTAATCCCGTTAGGGTTTCAGAGGCGGTGAATAATGCCAGGAAGGCCGGTGTTGAAGACAGGGTCGTGTTTATTGAAGGAGATCTTTTCAAGCATGATATAAACCAGGCTACAGTTATTACTATGTATCTTTTGAGTTCTGTGAACCTGAAATTACGGCCCCATATCCTGGAACTACGGCCGGGAACAAGAATAGTATCTCATGCATTCAGCATGGGTGACTGGGAAGCAGATGAACATGTGCGCGTTGACAACCGCCATGTATACTACTGGGTTGTCCCCGCCAATTTAAAGGGCCAGTGGGAATGGACATCGGGAGGCCAAAGATTCACCATGAATGTGGACCAGGAATTTCAGAATATTGACCTTGATGTCCGCTCGGGTAACCGCTCACTTACTGTTGAGGAACCGCTTCTCTCTGGTGACAGGATAAATTTTGCTGCTGTCGACCGTAACAACGGGAACCGCTATGTTTTTAACGGCCGTATTGAGGATAACTCAATTACGGGTACAGCCCAGATACATTCAGGCAATAAACAAACCATCGAAAACTGGTCTGCAACATCGAGAGGGAGACGATGAGTAAATCTTTCATGTCAGGTAGTCCCCTTCCCTCTTTTTCCACTTTCAGTTCAATGGCCGTGATAGTGGGCATTGTGGTGGGCATCGGTATATTCAGGCTGCCTCCCATTGTTGCCATGAATTCGGCCGGTGAGTTGCAGTTCCTTGCCTTCTGGATTGCCGGGGGTTTTATATCCCTGATGGGCGCCCTCTGCTATGCTGAGCTGTCATCTGCAATGCCTGATGCAGGAGGTGAATACCATTTTCTTCGCAGGGCTTTCGGCCCGGCAACCGGATTTTTTCTTTCCTGGGGAAGGATGACTGTAATCCAGACAGGGTCGATAGCCCTGGTGGCATTCATCCTTGGCGATTACGCCTCTGTAATACTGAACCTGGGCCAATACAGTGCCTCGATCTATGCTGCCCTGACTGTTTTAGTGCTGACCGGTCTCAATGTAATGGGAACATATTATTCCCGCAGGACACAAAATATTCTTGCCTCGGTTATAGCACTTACAATTGTTTCGGTCTCAATAGCCGGGTTAATTTCACCCGGAAATAATGATCCGGGAATTGCAAACGGCGGACCATTGTTTTCCGGCGGTGCACCCGGACTGGCAATGATATTTGTTCTTTTGACCTATGGCGGCTGGAGTGAGGCCGCATACCTTACCGGAGAGCTTCACAATGTCAGGCGTAGCATTGTCAGGAGCCTGGTTATGGGAATAGCTGTCATAACTACCCTCTATCTACTCATCAATCTCACATATTTGCATGTCCTGGGACTGGAAACCTTGAGGGAGTCGGAAACTGTCGGTTACCTGCTTACTGAAAAGATATTCGGACATGGAGCTTCCCTGCTGGTCGCTGGCATTGTGATCTTTTCCGCCATGTCAACCGCCAATGCCACTATTATAACAGGTGCGCGGACAAATTACGCCCTAGGACGCGATTTTCGTCTGCTGCGCTTTATGGGAATATGGAATGGAAAAAGCAATTCCCCGGTCAATGCATTATTGCTTCAGGGAGTGATTGCCCTTCTGCTTGTTGGAATAGGCGCCTGGTCGCAGCAGGCGATCAGTACTATGGTGGATTATACCGCTCCTGTATTCTGGGTATTTATCCTGCTTACAACAATCAGCCTTTTTGTATTCCGTTTCAGGAAAGAAGGCAGTAGCGGATCATACCGGGTGCCGCTTTATCCTCTGCCACCGCTTTTATTTCTGGCGGCATCCCTTTACATGCTCTATTCAAGCCTTACATATACCGGGACAGGGGCAATGGTGGGAGCCGGAATTCTGCTGGCCGGTGTTCCCGTCTACTTCCTTGCCAGGAAATACCAGGGATAACTCCCTGAAGCCGCAACCTTCCTTCCTCCGCTGCCACCGGATGCATTCGTCAGAGCTGCAGGTGCATCGGTTAGGAAGGCAGTTCAAACAAAATGCCCGGTTATCCGTTGATTATTATAAGGCCGCCGTCCAATTCCCTGAGCTTAGGCTCCGGGTTTTTTGTCTTGCCGGCTGTGGACCGATAATTTTAAATTTAAAGATAACCCCACTCATGCATGATGATCAAATAACTGACCGGTTAAAACGACAGAACCAATCAGTAATGCCTTTTGATGATTTTCTGGATAATTTCCGGAAAAAGCTGGCGGCTATTTTCCAGGATCCGGTGACTTCCCATCGGCTCGCCGTACAAAGAGGCATCCCGCCTTCCGTACTTGAAGATATACTCGGCACCAATCCTCTTTCGGTAGCGATCCCATTAGAATACGGAGGCAGGGGCGCCGGGATCGAGGAAAATCTCGAGCTTCTTTCAACTGCCGCCTACGAATCACTCTCCCTGGCGCTAACCCTGGGCATCAATTCAGCCCTTTTCCTTCAGCCCGTAGCCAAATATGCCAGGGAGGAAGCAAAGGACCCGGTATTCAGCAGGTTTCTCAAAGAGAAGAATATGGGGGGACTGATGATCACGGAACCCGGGCATGGAAGTGATGCGCTGAATATGCAGTCATACTATACCGGCAGCAACGATAAATACCATATCAGGGGTATCAAGCACTGGGCAGGACTGACCGGTCTGGCCGATTTCTGGCTGCTGACCGCACGGGAGAAAACCGGCAGCAACGATCTTAAAAGGGATATCGATTTTTTCATATGCGATGTGAAAAGTCCCGGTCAGCAAATAATTGTGGAAGAGTATTTTGAAAATCTCGGCCTCTACCCCATACCGTACGGCAGAAACCGGCTCGACGTGAAGATACCTTCCCCCCAGAGGCTTATTCCTGAAACAACCGGTATAAAAATGATGCTTGATCTCCTGCACCGCAGCAGGATGCAGTTCCCGGGGATGGGAACAGGTTTTATCCGGAGGATGCTGGACGAATCGATCAGTCATACCAGGCAAAGACAGATGGGAAGGAAAAAGCTGATTGATTACGACCAGGTGCAGCACCGGCTTTCCGGCTTGCAGGCCTCCTATACCATAAGTTCGGCTATGTGCGCTTCGGCCGGCAGAAAGGCCGGAATTGAAAATGACCTGTCGGCCGAGGGTTTCGAAGCCAACTCAATTAAAACGGTTGTGACCGACCTGATGCAGGAAGCTGCGCAGTCGGCTACCCAGCTTATCGGGGCGCAGGCCTACAAGCTGAACCATATTGCCGGCAGAGCCATACTGGACAGCCGGCCGTTCCAGATATTCGAGGGATCGAATGATATACTCTATGCCCAGATGTCGGAAAGCCTTGTCAAGATGATGAAAAAAGCCCGTGAAAGCAACCTGTACCGGTTCCTCAAGGGTTTTAACCCTACTGCCAGGTCGGCCGACAGACTGAAAAACCGGTTGGATTTCAGTCTGGATACAGAACTGCCGCAACGCAGGATGGTTGAACTCGGAAAAATTCTGGGAAGGATTGTTTCATCCGACATGGTTATTAATATAGGAGATATGGGGTTCAGGAAGGATCTGGTCGATAACGCCCTTTATATGCTGAACCGGGAGATCGACACATTTTTGTGCAGCTTCAGTCATAAGAACCGGCCCTGTATTGTGGAGGATTACCGGCAGGGAAGCTCATGGCGGGATCAGCTCCGGGCAGCCGGCACAAAAAAGTAATTGCCCGTCAATACATACTCAACCCTGGCTTTAACTTATCCTTACCAGGGCGTTGGACAGGGCTATCCTTCATGGTAAATATTATCTCCCTTAAACCATTTTTTTGTCCCTCTCTGAAGAGAAAGTATAATCTGGTACATGCAGGGGACAATTACCAGCGTTAGAAAAGTGGCGACTGCCAGACCAAAAATCACTGTCCATGCCATGGGGCTCCAGAAGGCGGCATTGTCGCCGCCGAAATAGATCTGGGGGCGCAATTCGGTCATCAGCGTAACAAGATTTATATTCAGTCCGGCAGCCAGCGGCAAAAGTCCCAGAATAGTGGTTATGGCCGTCAGGATCACCGGCCTGAAGCGGGTTTCCCCGGCTTGCTGTACAAGGTTCAGCGACCGGGCAGGATCAAGGAGCTTCTCTTCGGGAACCTCCAGCTCCCTCAGTTCCCGGTCATGAAGATAATCGGTATAGTCAACAAGCACGATACCGTTATTCACCACCACCCCGGCAAGACTGATTATTCCTACCCCTGTCATCACTATAACAAAATCCATGTTGAACAGCCCGATACCGAAAAATACTCCCGCCGTGCTGAAGACAACGCTGCCGATGATTATAAAGGGCTTCAGTACTGAATTGAACTGGGTGACAAGTATCAGGGATATAAGGGCAAGGGCCACAAGCAGGGCTGTGATGAGGAAATCCATGGCCTCATCCTGTTCCTGCTGTTCGCCGGTAAATGCGTAGTCATATCCATCGGGCATCCGGTATTCGCCCAGGAGATCTCTTATCTGGTCGTTGATACGGTTTGCATTGTAGCCCGGACGGACATTGGAGCTCAGGGTTATCACCCTTCGCATGTCGATACGGTTTATTGATCCGTAGGTCTTGCCGAACACAGGTCTGGCCACGGAAGAAATGGGCACCTGCATGAGCTGGCCGGTGGCCGGGCTGCGATATGTTATCTGCTGGTTCATCAGACTACTGAGATTGTACCTGTAATCCTCCTTTAACCGCATCATAATTGGAAAATCCTCTTCCCCGATCTTGAAAGTTGACACCTCGTTCCCAAAAAGGGCTGTACGTATATTACCTGCAATAGCAGATGTTGACAGCCCGTATCTTCTTGCCCTTTCCCGGTCAATGTCAATTACTATCTCCGGCATATCGACATCCAGGTCCATCGACAGCCCCTCAATACCCTGTATACCCGAATCTTCTATCTCCTGTTTAATTCCCCGGGTAACGGCAAGCAGCCTGTCAAAGTCACGGCCGGTGATTTCAATGTTTATCGGTGGACCGGTAGGGGGTCCGGCCAGGTTTTTTTCAATGTTGAATTCCACGCCCGGATAACTGCCAAGAAGCTGATCGCTGAGTTCGGCCATTATGTCATTCGTATTGATGCCGTAACGGTACTGGTATTCAACGAAAGTCACTGTGATGCGGGAGCGGTGGGGAGTATCTCCTATGGTGAATTCCATTTCTCCCGTTGCTCCCTGTCCGACAGTGGAAAGTACCGATTTAACAATATGCCTGTAGGGCCTAAGGATCTCTTCCACATGTCGTTCTATTTCCCGTGTCCTCCTGTCGGTTGCCGTTATATCGTTCCCCACGGGCATACTGGCCATGATGTTGATGTACTGCGGCTCATTGTCGGGAAAGAACAATACGTTCGGATTGCGTGCAATAAAGAGGAACAGCGACAGGATAAGGAATAAAATTGTTCCCGCAATAAAGAACCAGGGGTTCTTTCCTTTCAGCGCGAACGAAAGGGTTCGTGAATAGATACTTTCATTGAAAGGAAGGAATTTATCCCTGAACCATACCTGCAGCCTGCCCAGGAAGAAATAGCCCAATGCCCATAAGGCAGCCGCGAGGATCAGCAGGTTCCCGGTCAGGGTAAAGGAAACAAGGTGCATGATGATGCCGGCAGCTCCAATGAATATCATCAGCATCCATGCTCTTTTGTATAAAGGGCGGGAACTTTCCGGTGGGCGGTTACTGTTTTCCCTTTCAGCTTCCCGCTCATGATAAAATGTTTTGGAAAATACAGGAATGATAATCAGGGCCACCACCAGTGACGAGGTGAGAACTATTATCAGGGTTACCGGCAGGTAAACCATGAATTCGCCAACGATGCCTGTCCAGAAGGCCAGAGGGATGAAGGCGGACAGGGTAGTTGCAGTTGAGGTAATAATAGGCACTGCTATTTCAGAGGTGGCATATTTGGCCGAATCAAGAACAGTGTTTCCTCTTTCAACGAAACGGTAAATATTATCAACCACAACTATGGCATTGTCAACCAGCAATCCAAGCGCAAGAATAAGGGAAAAAAGCACGATCATATTGATCTGTATTCCTGCCACTCCCAGCACCATGAAGGTTGTAAGCATGGAAAGAGGAATGGCCAGTCCGACGAAAAGTGCATTCTTGAGCCCTAAAAACAGGAAAAGTACCAGCACGACCACTATCACGGCAAGTATAACGTTGTTCTCGAGACTGCTGAGCTGGGTGCGGATATCTTCCGACTGGTCATTGGTTATGGTAATTGTCAGCGCCCGGGGGAGGTCACCGGTTTCCCGTGCATTGTCTATTACACTGAAGATCTTTTCTGTGGCATCAAGAAGATTTTCCCCCTCCCTCTTTATCACCTGCAGGGACACTACCGGCTCGTCATCCAGCCTGGCAAAGCTCACGGGTTCTGCAAAAGTATCCCGGATATCGGCTATATCCCTCAGGTATACTATCTGGCCCATCTCATACTTGACAATTATATCCCCTATCTGCCTTATATCGGTAAATTCTCCTATTGTGCGCACCGCCCACCGGGATTCATCATCAAATAATATGGACCCGCCTCCCATGGAGATATTTTCCTGGAGTATTGCATTCTCGATATCCATAAAGCTTAGCTCCAGGGCATCCATCTGCAGGGGGTCCAAATTAACCTGGATCTCCCTTTCGGGGATACCCGTTATTTCGACCTCGGAAATCTCGGCGATCAATTCCAACTCTTCCTGGAGCAGGTCTGCAAAGCGTTTCAGCTCACCAACCCTGAATTCACCGGAAAGGTTGATGTTCATAATGGGAAAGTCTGTAAAATCAATATCCAGGACCATGGGATCTGCAGGAAGGTCGGGTGGCAGATCCGGCATGACCCTGTCTACAGCATCCTTTACATCCTGAAGGGCAGCTCTCAGGTCTATATCGGTTTCAAATTCAATGAAGATATTGGAGTTATCCTGGGCAGAAACCGAACGGAGCTCGTTGATACCGGTAATGGTGAATATCTCCTTTTCCAGGGGCCGTGTAATGAGGTTCTCCATGTCGATTGGCGGGTTGCCGGGATAATTTGTCACCACCATAACGGTGGGGATGACGACGTCCGGGAACAGCTCTTTCGGCAGAACCCTGTAGGCAATTATGCCCGAAACCGTGAGTATGAATGCAAGCAGCAGGATGGTGCTCCTGTTGTTAAGCGCAATTGAGGTTGGTTTGAATTCCCTCTGAATGCCGCCATTTTTTGACATTTTTCATGTTTTATTAGCCATCTCGATAACAGACCTCTTTTCAATATCTTTTAGCAGGGGTCCTTCGGTTGCAGTAAATGATAATGAACCGGGAAGCCCTTTAGTTTATTAATTCCACACAAACTATGACAGGGTTAAAATCATCAGTCTGCGGTGGTGGGAATATTTGCTTCTTTACCGGTAATCTCTATCCTGTCGCCCTCACCCACACGGTTGTGACCATCGGTGATCAGCAGGTCGCCCGGGTAAAGCCCGCTTTCTATCACGGTTTTTCCTTCGCTTTCCTCTCCTCTTTCTATGTATACAGCTTCGGCATACCAGTCACCTTCCTCATCTTCCCGGGCTACATAGAGGAAATGGCCCTGTACGTCCTGTTTAATATAAATGGAAGGCACCACCATGACATCTTCTGCTGAGAATGATCGTACGCTGAGATGAGCCACCATATTGGGCTTGAGCCTTTCACCGGGATTGCTGATCATGAGTTGGAGTCTGAATGACCTGTTGTCGGGATTGATCACATTTCCCAGCCGGTGCACAGGGACCCTGGCCTCAAAATCCTGTATAAACGGGAAACGCAGTATCACATTTTCACCCTCTTTTACCTGCCCTACATATCTTTCCGAAATATCGGCATTGATGTAGAGTGACTCGAGATTGACCAACTGCATAACCGGCATCCCGGGAGATGCCAGCTCACCTTCCTTTATAAAAATTTCATCGACGATACCCGGGAAGGGAGCACGCATAATAGCCTGATCCAGCTGCGCTTCAAGTGTCCTAAGGCGCGACTGGAGATTCCTGTAAGCATTCCTTGCTTCCAGGTACTGTATTTCACTGCCAATTCCCTGCTCCCACAGCCTTTCCTGTCTTTCATATACCTCTTCGGCCATCTCAAGCTGTGTCCTTACCTCTTCGATATTGCTCTCTATAACTGTGGTGGACAACCTGGCCACCACCCGGCCCTGACTTACCCGGTCGCCGCTGTTCACTGGTATAGATTGCATCTGACCGTTGATCTCGGGACTGATGGTGGCCTGCCTGATTGCTTCGACCGATCCGTTGATCCTGAAATAATGATCGAAGCCGGTGGGTTCTATCTCCATGACACGCACTCTTATGATGTCCCTGAGGGGGGTCTGGTTGTCCCGGCCGTTGTTATTCAGTTCTCTTTCCATGCGACGGATCTCTGCCTGAAGGTGCTCTACACGGTTCCGGTATGTCTCAAGGCTGTCGCGGATGGTTTGAGGATCCCTTTCTGCCTCCGGCTGTCTGCAGGCCGGGATCATCACCATAACTGCAACCAGGATTAATAGTTTTAATATATTATTACTGTTCATATTTCCAATGGCTGATTAATTAAAGGATTTTTTACGCTGACGCGCATGTTCATAATCCCCTGGCTCTTTCAAGGTCATTTTTTGCATTTATGAAATCAAACATGGCATTATAATAGCTGGCTTGTGTTGACAGCAACTGATTTTGCGCCTGGGTAAGCTCAAGACTTGTTGCCATGCCTTCCCTGTGCATTATGATCGTCTGGTCAAGTATCCTTTCCGCCAGTTCAAGATTGTCACTTTCATTACGGTACTGTTCCCCGGCTGTTATGAACCGGGAACGTGCCTCAATCATTCCCAGTTTGAGCGATTCCGACATCTGCCAGGTTGCCAGCTCCGATTTTTGCAGTTCAAGCCTGGCCTGCTGGACTTTCGACCTCCTTAATCCGCTTGAAAATATCGGCACCGTCAGGTTAACAGCAACAAACGAAGACGGGAACCAGGGTCTGGTTCCATCGGTAAAATTAAACTCATCTCTCATGGCCATCTCCTGGTAGGTATACGAAGCAGTTAGCCGGGGCAATGAAAATGATTGTTCCCGCCTGAGTGCCATAAGGTCCATGTTCTGTCTGGAAAGCATTATCTTGTAATCTATATGATCCTGATAATCGAATTCCTCATCAATAAAAGTTTCAGTCCCCATAATCATCATCGCGAAAAGCTCGTCCAATGAATCAGTCAACAATATTTCCCGTTCCATTTCAAGTCCCATCTGCAGCTTAAGGAGGTTCTTGCTGATCTCAAACTGCCGTTCCATATTCCGCACCCTTGTTCCAAGATTGGAAACGGACAGTCGGAGCTGGTCAACATTTATCCGGTCGGTAAATCCCTCCCTGTACAGTTCTTCGTTTTCAATCAGTAGCCTTTCCATGTTCACCATGTTCTCCCTGGTTACCTCAAGATTGTCACGGCTCAGCAGTATGATGAAATATGTTTCCGATACCTGGTTTCGTATTTCAATTTCTGAACGCTCAAGAGTTTCCCGGGTAAGCTGCCTGAATATTCTTGAAGCGCGCAATCCCACTATATAGGAACCGTCAAAGATCATCTGGCTTACTGTAGCGGCAGCAGTGAGATTATGCTCTGTACCGAACTGTACCTCGATGAATTCGCCGGGTTCGCCACCGAAAAATTCAGCAGGAACCAACTGTGTAGGAATATGAAAAAAGTACTGGTAATTGGCTGAAGCATCAATCTGCGGCAGTCCCGATGCGGTAATCTCCCATATGCTCCTTCCGGCTATCTCCAGATCTTTCCTTGCTGTCCGGATCTCGGTACTGTGTTCTAGGGCATGATCTATTGCCTCCTGGTAGGTTAATTTCAATAGTTCCGTTTCCGGTGAAATGAAATCAACCGGGTAATTTGCCCTGATTACTGTGGGGAGAATAAAAAAAAACAGTAATCCGAAAATTTTGATTTGATTCAGGAGCAATAAACCCATATTATGTTATAGATTTCTATGTTCAAAATGTTTTGTATGATTATATCAACAGCCAGGTATCAGAAGGGAAACTTTGTGGTCGGGGAAAACGTTTTTGATTTTCCAGTACACGATCCCTGTGTGCAAAATGCCTTGTGTGAATCATAACCCCAAAGGCAAATATTAAATTGACAATGCTTTCCTGTTCCGAAAAATTAACAATTCTTCCTGTTTCGAAAAATTAACAATTCTTCCTGTTTCGAAAAAACTATTTTGTTTTTTTTAGTACCCCAATTTAAACATTTCTTTTTTATCAATTGTTCAGTTCAGGAGAATTTTTTTAACGATCTCAACTTTGGCCCCGCTTCCGGTTTCCTGACCGGATAAGGAAGGGAATAGCCAGGCGGGAGCACAGGTTGGGCTGGTGGTAAATATGAGACGAGTTGATGTCTGAGATCAGCCGAAAAACAGGGTGGCAATAAAAATGCCTGCCACAACTGCGGCAAGGTCGGCAAACAGTCCGCAGCCGGCGGCATACCTAATATTCCTTATTCCTACGGCTCCAAAATACACAGCAATGGTGTAGAAGGTTGTTTCGGTTGAGCCCTGGAAGGTTGCCGCCATCCGCCCTACAAATGAATCCACTCCATAATGGTTAAAGGCTTCTATCATCATGCCGCGCGCACCGCTGCCGCTGAGGGGTTTCATAAAGGCTGTGGGAAGGGCCCCGACAAACTCGGTATCAAAGCCGAAAAATCCTATTACGGCGCCAATTGCCGAAACCAGCATATCAAGTGCTCCTGATGCACGAAAAACCCCAATTGCAACAAGCATTGCTACCAGGTAAGGTATTATTTTCACTGCAACATGAAATCCTTCCTTTGCTCCCTCGATGAAATTTTCATAGACGTTTATTTTTTTTCTCCAGGCAAGGAAAATAAACAGGATTATGACCAGGAAAAGTAGCAGGTTTCCTGCAAAAGTAGATACCACCCCGATGGTTGCAGAAGCCAGGTTGCTCAAAATCCAGATGATCAGCCCTATAAGCAGTGAGAGTCCGCCGATATAACCAAGCACCACCCTGTTAAACAGGTTTATTCGCTGGATAACAGAAACGATCAGCAGTCCCGCCATGGTTGAGAAAAATGTGGTAAGCATTATTGGAAGAAAGATGTCGGCAGGATTTGCCGCTCCCATTGCTGCACGGATAGCCATAACAGATACCGGTATCAGGGTCAGTCCCGATGTATTCAACACGATAAACATTATCTGTGAATCGGAGGCTTTTTTCTTATCCGGATTGGCCTGCTGGAGTTCCTGCATGGCTTTTATCCCCAGCGGAGTGGCTGCATTATCCAGTCCCAGCATATTTGCGGCAATATTCATGGTCATCGATCCGAAAGCGGGATGGTTTTCGGGAAGCTGGGGAAATATTTTTTTAAAAAACGGCATGACCATCCGGGTCATTAAAGAAACTGCCCCTCCTTTTTCGCCTATTTTCATTATGCCCAACCACAAAGCCATCACCCCGATAAGATATACGGCAATTTCCACACTGATCCTTGCCATCTCAAAGGTGCTTTCAACGATGGCAACGAAGACATCCCTGTCCGCTTCGGTGAACACATAACCAATCAATGGTTCAAGATGTGCACCAAGCAGATATCCCACGACCCTGAGAATGGCGACGATCATGGCAACTATAAAAAACCCTATCCAGATGTAGTTGAGGATCATACTTAATTCAGGTACAATGAGGTGAAAAAATTTGGCGGCAATTTATAAAAAATTAAACTGATAAGAATCATAACGCTCTTTATTTATGACGAATCTGACGGGATGGATCCCTCATGTTGCTTTAGTCCATCGTGAAAACACACCTACTTTGTGGTCATGTCGTGGCGGGGCTTTGCCTGGAAGGCATGCAAGATTAGAAATTCGCGGTGCAAAGCTGAAATCGGGCTCAAAGCCACCTCCTCTGGTAGTGGATAGTCCGATTTTAGATGCTGGACATGTACAGGAAAATGTGACTGCCCGGGCCGATACGGCTCAACTCGTAAGGCGAAGATTTAAAGCCTCCAGGTGCCGATCCTGGCCGGTAAGGTATGTGTGGTACGAATATTTGCCAGTGACTGTTAAAGGTATGCCGGAAAGCTCAAAAGAAGCATACGCCGGCAAAAGGGTCCGGCCGGGTTTATTTCCCGTGACCGGGAAACAGATCGGTGTGCAGCAGGGAAAAGAAATCACGTAATTGTGGTATTTCCGAACTTAGTGCATCTTCCAGCGGGCCCTCAAACAGCACTTTGCCCTGATCAAGGAACACCACCCTGTTTGCCACCCTGAGGATGCTTGACACTTCATGGGTTACAAGCACTATGGAGATGCCGAGCCTCTCCTTGAGGTTCAATATCAGGTTGTCAAGCGACTCCAATGAGACCGGGTCCAGACCTGCACCGGGCTCATCACAGAAGAGAAGGGGAGGATCCATAGCTATTGCCCGGGCCAGTGCCACCCGCTTCAGCATCCCGCCGCTTAGCTGGGAGGGGTAAAGGTTGATGGCCTCTTTCAGGTTCACCAATCCCAGTTTCATAATGACTATGTCCCGGATAAGAGATTTGGGAAGATTGCTCTGGTGAACAAGTGGCATGGCAACATTTTCACCAACTGTCATTGAATTCAGCAGGGCGCCGTTCTGGTAAAAAACACCCATCTGGTGGTACATATTATTCATCTCTTCTTCCGACATATCGGATATATCCCTTCCCAGTACCGATACATGACCGGTTTCTACAGGCAGCAATCCGAGCAGGTGCCTTAACAGCGTTGTTTTTCCCGAACCACTGCCCCCGATTATAACAGTCACTTCCCCCTTGAATGCCGAAAAGGAAACATCATTCAGGATCTCGGTTTCTCCTAATGTTCCATATAATCCCTCTACATGAACCACTTTTTCCATTTTCTCGCACGGTTAATAAAAAATTACTGCCATAATTGCATCTGCAAGGATCACAAATGAAATTGAAACCACAACCGAAAGGGTTGTGACTTTTCCTACCCCTTCAGCCCCCTGTTCCACCTTAAATCCATAGAAAGTCCCTGTCAGTACAATTATAAATGCATATACCTGGCTTTTAACAAATGCGGTAACAAGATCCTTGTTCTGCATAACCGATCCCATCCTGTTTACAAATATTTCAGGAGTTATATCAAGGGAGTAATAGGCTGCTGTAGCGCCTCCCGCTATTCCCGAAACGTTTGCAAGGATTATAAGCAATGGTATTGTGAAAAGGCTGGCATAAAGTTTCGGAACCACCACATAACGGATGGGATCCAGTCCCATCGTCCTGAGTGCATCCAGTTCGGATGTTATCTTCATCGTTGCCACTTCTGCCGCAATTGCCGAACCGCTTCTGCCTGCTACCAGAACACCTGTGATAAGCGGTCCCATCTGGCTCATGATGGCAATGACCGTGAGATCGACAATGAATATGTTTGCACCGTAAATGCGAAGATACTGGGCCGATTGTATTGCCATTACCAGTCCTATGGCATAGGACATTATAATAATGATAAGTGAGGCATTTACACCTATATTAACCGACTGGTTGACAAACTCACCTTCCCGGGTGGTTTTTGTCCTGAAAAGATCGGTTACGGCCCAGTAGACCACATCGGCGGTGAGAACGAAAAATCCATAGATATATGAAGCCAAAAATTGATAGGTTTGCCTGCCCACCGCTTCGGTTATTTCGTAGTCAGGAGCCGGTTTTTCCTCCAGCTGGGTATCGGATCCGAAGATCTCGATCTTTTTTTCAATATCTTCGTTGCCTCCTTCAATTTTTACTACAGGAAATTTTTTGGATAATCTTTTCCGGGTATATAATAACGCCATAACTCCTGCGCTGTCAATATCTTCCAGCTTTTCCAGGTTAAGTGTTATCTCCTTGAGATCAAGGGTGCGCAATTCTTTTAATACAGCCCTGGCAAAATGACCTGCATTGTCTATTCGCAGTGTTCCGGCAATATGCAAAACGCTGTCTTCAAAGGTGCAAACCGTATTATTGATTTCCAGAATTTTCCTGCCGGTATTTTCGCGGACTGGTTGCATGCAGATCAGGGATTATCTTAAGTCATCAAGAGCAAGATACATAAAGTTACCCAGCTCTCCGATAAAAATGGAGGTGATGGATGCAGCAAAAAGATTCAGATTGTTATCCTCAAGAGCCTCCTTGCGGTCTGCCCGGTGGCTGTGCAGAACCTGTCCGTCGCGACTGTTTATTAACCTGTATTCCAGGCTGAGCCTGGAATTAAAGTTTCGTCCCTCCTCGATGATCTCAAGATTATAGATGGTGGTTTCCAGGACCAGGTCCGGTTCAATATAGGCAAGCGGGGAGTAGACAGATTCAAATATGTTGCTGCGTTTCAGAAAATCGGTCAGCAGGGCGGTCAGACTCTGTTCAGGCCTGACTGCCCACTGGTTGAAGGAAAAATACCTGATCTCATGTGTGTCTTCCCTGATGGCAATCTGGTTGGTTGCAAAGGCAGGATATATTTCCACCGTATTGACAAGCAAAGATCTTTCAACAGGTGCGGTATTTGCAAGCAGTTCAATATCTGCATCCTGGGGATATTCCAGTGTATAATACCTGACAGTGACATCCCGGTGTGCCAGGCATCCGTGAAACATCAGGGGCATTAAAAACAGCAACCCTGTTAGTACTAAGTTCTGCTTAAAGTAATTTATCATTTGAATTATGCTGGTGATAAAATTACCGGTCAGTTCCTGTTCAGGTTCCTGTCCGGCGTATTTCTTATGTTCTGTCCCCTGATGAGAACCGAGGGGTTGGTACTGATCTTCCTGGCTGCATCATTAAGGTTTTCCAGGGCAAATTGCAGCATCATCAGGTTCTCGTTTACCCTGGTACGGCTGGTCTCAAAATCAAGCTCCAGGGTTTCCATGAATCCCTGGGTATACCTGGCAGCGTCGGCAACATTATCGATAAGTTCCTTCATATTTGCTTCCCTTATAGATAGGGATATTTCTCTCAGGTTGCCCAGCACTTCTGCAATATCT
>SLGC01000304.1 GCA_007123885.1 Bacteroidales bacterium
GACTGTTGAACCGGGGGTAATCGGCAATTATATTGAAATGCTGAATGATGCCATTAGCATGATGGAAAAGGTTCCTGCAAATGCTCCCGACTATGAATTCATTTCCGGCATGGCCCAGGCATGGCGTATCTACAGCTCAATTATCAGGAGTTCCGGTAATTTTGCCGATGCTCAGGGGATAAGGGACAGGCACGCTGAAAGATTAGCGCAGTCCCCCGGCCGCCCTGATAAAGCTGCTACATGGACAGGAGATCCCGATATGCAATTATTCAATGCCGTAATGAGGGATGAACTTGATAATACACTTGAACTGATCAATTTGCTGAAGAATGGAGGAATGAAATTTATCCGTCATGCTGACGATCCCGCGTATGAAGATACTTTCCTGCTGGGACCGGACCTGATAGAGCAGCTTCAGACGAAAAGAAGGATCATGCTTGATCACTGGAGAGATATCGAAGGATTTTTAACTTCACCATATAAATAAGCCGGCAAATAATCAATTTCAACAACCTAAAACTTTTCAGATATGAAGATAATAAAGTCAATTACTGTCATACTGTGTTGTGCAGGAATTTCATTGCTTGCCCTGAATATCTACGGTCTGTTCAGAACAATGAGAAATCCGGAGATATACAGTGAAGAAAACACAACGAGAGCTGATGATATCTCTATAAAGTTTGCCGATGCCAAAAAGGAGCTGGTTAGAAGACCGGGTGAAACCGATAAGGAATTTGCCATCAGGGCCAATGATGTTGTTCATAAAAGCATGATCCACTATTGGAGGCGGGAAGGTCTTGATAAGTATTATATGAGGGTGCCGGTCTGGGAAAACTACATTATCTGGATTAATAGTTTGTCCAAAGATGAAAAAAGATATGAATTTAAGAAATACTGGAAAAAGAACCTGGAAAGAGGAGTAGGTCTCTGTTCTACCCATTCACTCGTACTAAGCGGGGCTTTAAGGGATAACGGTATTGAATCGCAGTTCTGGTGCATAACCAGGCATGTTATTTTACGGGCGAAAGTAGGAGAGGATGAATGGTATATCATGGATCCGAATTACGGTCTTTATATTCCGCATGATCGTGATGAAATTCTGGAAAATACTGAACTTGTAAGACCGACATATGCAAATATGGCAAGCCTGTACAAACCTGGAATTGAGACTGAATACAACGCCGACTTTCTTGTTGAAGTTTACGGTTCCCCTGGAAACAGGTTGTATAATTACAATTATAGCTATGAGATCAGGGCATACAGGAACAAGTGGTTGATTCCCGTCCTGCTCGTACTGCCTTTTTTAATTTACAGTTTGGTGAATGTGATCCGTAACCATTAACCAGGATGATTTCAAGACAATTTCATGTAATATTTTTCATACTGATCCTTACCTCAGTCCGGTCGTTATGCCAGTATACTCCGGTGCAACACCGGGCGCCG
Source organism: Bacteroidales bacterium (assembly GCA_007123885.1). GTDB lineage: Bacteria > Bacteroidota > Bacteroidia > Bacteroidales > PUMT01 > PXAP01. The sequence goes on from SLGC01000304.1 coordinate 1,444, forward strand.
GCAGAAGGAGAGATCCCCGTGAGTGAAGCCGGGATTTTAGATATTCCCGGTGCCACATATATCCTTATGAATGATATATCCAGTCAAAAGAATGCTTTTTTCCTGGGAGATAACGTAACACTTGATCTGAATGGCTATACTGTAAGATACGCTGATGCCGACTACCGGCAGATCTATAATTCGGGTTTCGAGCTTGGTCTGGACGGCTGGGACGTTTCCCTGGCACCCGGTGCCAAACTGGTCAAAACCTCAGAGGTGCATGTTTTTCTAGGCGAGAAATTATTGAGCCTGGAAGCCGGCGATGTGGTACGGTCGCCTTATGTATACCTGCCCGTTCCGGAACGCTCATATTTCGCCATGTGCGGTATTACGGGAAGATATTGGCATGACATGGAAAATTATCCCGATGATGAGATGAGATTAAGCATCTATGTGGAGGATGAGCACGGGAATGATGTAATAAGTGTCAATCAATACAGAAATGAAACCAGGACAGGATGTCCTGTAGAAAACAAGAGTCCCCGTCTTGGCGGAGGATTTATATATGCCCATCTGACGGGGCTCCCTTCAGGAAAATACCGGATTCGGATAAAGGCCGAGACAGATTGCCTTATCGATGAGGTTGATATACGTCCGGCTATGGATGTTGGCATTGGTATAGTTGATAACACCTTCCCGTTCGGACATTATGAACACGCCTTCAACGGGTGGCCCAATGGCACCTTTTACGATTACACGGGTGACTTTTCAAATGGTCAGCCTATAGATGGAATTCCTGTTGTTAAGGAAGAGGGAGAGATCATTATTAAAAATGGTATTATCGAAAGCGCTGTGCCCGGCATACTATCCTGGGGCATCCAGTCAACTGCGGCCAATGTTAAAATTATCCTGGATAATATTCATACGAAAACCAGCGGAATTAGTTCCGGGGCGGCAAACATACCATGGGCAAGCATCCGGAATTGCAGGTTTGATTCAGATATGCCGTTCCTGATACAGCGTCATACTAATCTTTGCAATGTTACGATAAGGGGTGAAAATCCATCAGAGGTTGCTTACTCTGAATTTTTTGGAGGCCAGGGAAATTTATCAATAAGAGGAAAGAATTCACTGGTCCATAATAACCTTTTCAGGAATAATCAAACTGTGACCAACCATTATAGTATAATGGGTACCGGAGCGGGATCCAAAATATACAACAACAGGTTTGAGCCTTATCAGGGATCAGGGATCTATGTTTCCAGTAATACCGAGGTGTTCAACAATCTGTTCGATATTGAAACATCCCCCCCGACCTGCGAATATGGTCGCTCAAGATACAGCACTGCAGCCATAAGAATGGGGGATTATCATGCGGTTCCAGGCTCTCCGCGGGCCACTGGGGGCACCAGGATATACAACAACAGGATTAAAATTACAGCAATTGATTATCCTGAACCTTCAGAGTACATTGCCATGGTGTGGGGTATTTATTACAGTGCCAGGGGCGGGGAGAATTATGTCTTTGACAACGAATTTATTGTAAATAATATTGATCCCTCATCAAAAGCTCTTGCCGCAGCATTATATATATGTGGAGGGCCGGAATATTTCGGCGGCCAGTTTTTCAATAACCGTATAACAACCAATGTACCCGCTGCATGGATTGCCACCCCTTATGGATCGGCATCAAATACAAAAATATTTGATAATATCATTATTCCCCTTGATGATGCAAAATTTGAAACATTCAGGATGGGACATGGAAATTATCTTGCCAGAGATATTGAGTTCAGGTCAAACTTAATCCTTGGGCAGGAATTCGATATCAATACAACAAGCCGTGATCACAGCTATGGAGTCTATTGGAGACTTACTGTAAGATGCTATGATTCCGATGGTAAGCCTGCAAATAATGAGTATATAACTATTCTGGATAGAAACAGTGAAGTTGTAGTCAGCGGGAAGACAGACAAAAACGGGGTGTTGGCCGTAGAACTACCCGAATATGAGGTGGACGGATCAAGGAGGACAATATCCTCACCATATACCATTATGGCCGGGACCACTACAAGGAAAGTCGATCTGAATCGTAACAAGGATATTCTGTTACTTAATTAATTTCTGATATCATGATTGTCAAAAAGTCACATATACTGTTGTTGATATTTACATGGATATTTTTCCAGGCCGATTCATACAGCCAGTTCAGGCAAGCTAAACACAGAGCTCCGGAAAGTGGCGAAATCCCTGTAAAGGAACCTGGTAACCTGGATATTCCCGGGGCAACATATGTTCTTGTCAATGATATTTCGAGCCCCTATAGTACCATATTTTTAGGAAAGGATGTTACACTCGACCTGAATGGTTATACAATAACCTACGCTGACGGAAATTATGGCCATGTAGCAAACTTTGGCTTTGAAGATGGCCTGAAGGGATGGGATATAACAAATGCACCGGGGGCAAAAATAGAAAAGACTGAGGATGTCCGCCCGTTTATCGGAGAAAAATTCTTACGCCTTAAGGCCGGGGATGAGATTGTGTCCTCTTACGTTTACCTTCCTTTTGATAACAGATCTTATTTCGCCATGTGCGGGGTTGCAGGGAATCTCTGGAATGAAATGGGTGGCGATATGAGAAATGATATGCATATAAGTATCTTCGTGGAAGATGAAAATGGCGAGAATGTAAAGGTCACAACACAATACAGCGATTCAACAAGAGTCAGCTGTCCCATGATAAACAGGTCAACAAGGCTTGGGGGTGGATTTATATATGCTCACCTGAATAATCTTCCTTCCGGTCTGTACCGTATCAGGATAAAGGCTGAAACTGATTGTCTGGTGGATGAAATTGATATCCGGCCTGCCATGGATGTAGGAATAGGAATAGTAGAACGCACCCGTCCAAGAGGACATTATGACCATTTGCATCAGTTTTTTCATGCTGCATTTTTCGATTATACCGCCAATGTTGAAACAGGAGAACCAATAGAAGGTATACCTGTAGTTGAGGGCCGGGGTACTGTTACCATCAAAAACGGAACTATAAAAAACGGCTCGGTGGGCATACTATCCTGGGGGATACAATCAACAGCCCGGGATGTTAAAGTAATAATTGACAATGTGAGGATGGTCTCTTCCGGCATTAATACGATTGCAGTTGATGTACCTCAGGCAACTATTACAAACTGCCGGTTTGAGCTTGATAATCCTTTTATCATAAACCGTCACGGGGCTGAATTCTATTCCGTCGACCTCAGGGGGCCTCAACCTTCTGAAATCTCATTTTCAGAATTTTATGGAGGACAGGGGAATCTTGTAATTAAAGGGGAAAATTCCCTCGTTCATAACAATTACTTTGAGAATCACCAGACTGTAACAAACCATTATAGCATAATGGCAATGGGTGACGGATCCAGGATCTTCAATAACGTTTTCAAACCAGTAATTGGTTCCGGGATTAATATATTCAGACATAAGCATATAGAGATTTTCAATAATGAATTCCATATTAAAGCCAATCCCCCGAGCTGTGAATATCCCCTCGGTAACAGTGCCAATGCTATAAGGATCGCCGATTACGGTGCCGAATCAGGATCTCCCAGGGGCGCTTATGGAAACAGGATATATAATAATAGATTTTATATTACAGGCAGGAAATTTGAACAATTTCCTGATCAGGTTCCAACTGTCAACGCGTTTTTCTATAGTGCCAGTGCCGGGGAGAATGAAGTATTTGGAAATGAGATAATCGTTGATCAGGAAAACCCCGGATCAAATGCGGTTGCATATGCATTTTATATAGGCAACTCCAGACTGGGGAAAATTATAATAACCGTATCACTGCAAATGTTACTCCCATATGGGTTTCATGTGCCTATGGAACAGCTGAAAAAACCTTGATCAAAGGTAATATTATAGAAAAGGCACCACACTCGATTGGTGATTTTGCACCGGTAAGAATGGGATCCCGGGTTCACAGGGCAATAGGTACCATCTTCAGATCCAATGAATTTAGAAATATGGATTTTAATATTGATGCAACAGATCTGCCGCACAGTTATTCAGTATACTGGACCCTTGATCTTCATACACTAAACAGAAGCGGGGAATCATATGGAAATGCTGATATTACAATAACTGATCGAAATGGTACTCCGGTTGTACGTCAGCAAACCTGTGAAAGGGGAATGCTGAGGCTCGAACTCCCCGAATTCATAGTTGAAGATGGGATCAAAACCTGGTCAGCTCCCTATACCGTTTCGTACCAGAACCAAAAAGAAAAAGTTGATTTAAATCGAAACAAACAAATTGACCTGATTTTAAGATAGCATAGAAGTAATGTTCAGATATAATTAAAATCATGTCGATCTAATGTAAAAGATACCAACATATCAGGAAAACAAAATTGAGATGTCGACAACAAGAAATTTAATATCAGCCAGTGGCAAATTTTTCTTATTATCTTTTTTATTTATTGCAGCAATTACCGGTTGTAAATTCCAGGAAAAGAATGTTGCATTCAGGAATGATATGATCCATTCAGCAGACTCTATTGCTGATGTTTTCGAAAAACTAATGCCCGACACTCCTGCGGAAGAACTTTACCGGGTATTTAATGAATTTTGTCTTGCGCATTTTGGTGCGGAAACCAATCATTTTGTTTATGATAATTTCGGGCATCAGCTTGAGATTATAGAGGAGAGCGGCTGGGAGTATATTTCAGAACGATCTGCAGCCATTGCCTGGGAGACCAGTTTGCCGGCCCTGACATATGTTGAGTATGGGACTACAAAAAGATATGGGAATAAAACCGGCCTGCCGGAAAGATA
>SLGC01000359.1 GCA_007123885.1 Bacteroidales bacterium
CACTTCAGACATCAGGAAATCCGTCACTTCCAGCATCTCTGCCGCCATCAACGGGTTTGCTTTAATAGCTTGTACGCTTTCGCGGAAATCAACGAAGCCGAGCGCGGCGCCGGACTTCTGCCACAAATCATAATGGAACATCGCTAGCATCAGCTCCTCTTCCTCGCTCAGGGACCCCGGAGAGAAATCCTCCAGGATAAGTCTTTTTACAAACTTCAGGTAGCTCAAAGAATTACATGCTGGAAGTCTTCGCTCCAGGAACCTTGTAATTTCCTTTTCATTGGGCTCATTGAAATCCGGTATTACCCCGGCTTCGGCACAAAGCCTTTTCCAGCTGCCCCGCCGGTAAAGCTGGGGCCGCTCCATATGATTAAACTCCAGGAAGTTTTTCAAGGTGAGGGGGAGCGTGGACTGGTGCCTGAAGTTCTGTATCTTCTGTAAAATCTGATTCCTCCTGAATGAAGTTGCCGCCCTGATATTATCGAGAATAATCTCCTTAGCCCTTCTTTCGAGGATTATCGAGCAGCCAATCGGCAGATGCGGAAAATCATCCTGTATTTCTTTCAATACCGGGGTATCTGTCTTACCTAAAAGAATCAATGTCCATTACCGGCGACCAATGCATATTTTCAGGCTAAACATGAATCCCCGGTTGTCCCTCTCCGGGCAGACCAAATAAGCATCCCCCCTCTTTGCTATAATTTTCATTCTACCCTGACAAAGTTTACAATAAACTCCCACCAACCTTGATCATTCCGGCTCATCATCCTCTTCAATCTCATACATGCCGGTATTCTGCAGTTCATCAAGCTTTTTTTGGGCTTCTTCGTCACCTTCATCAGCCTTACGTTTCAACCGGGCAGCCCTGAGCCAGTCCTCATTGGCAGCATCAGAATGAAGATTAAATCCGATAATTTCACCCTTCTTATTATAAATAAAGGGTTCAATTTTTTTCCGTTTCATATTAATTATAAGTTAACTGAACTCTTTCTTATCCCCCTTCAGGTAATAATATTAATTCAATCACTCCCCTCCCAACCTCTTTATTCAGCCTGTTATCCTTTAGCAGGTCAATAAACAGCAGACCGCACTTCTCATCAGAAAGCTCACGTCTGGCCAGGGTCTTGTAAAACGGACCTTCCTTCCGGATTACCGGACTCCCTGTCAACCTGTCCGGGTACAACAAAAAAGTATTCCTTGCCCCGAAATACCGTCCATAGGCGTACATCTGCCTCACATCACCAATAGAGGTGTCAGACCGGTACTTCCATTTGGTATCAAGAACCAATGCTTCCTCCGATTCTGACCCCGGATTCTTCCTTACCAAAATATCAGGCCTCAGCTGGAGATCATAATTCCCCGGATGCCTCCAGAAAGGCTTGCCACGCTGAGCTTCAACCGATACAGGAATACCAGAATGCTGTGCAGCTTTCTTCAGGACATAGTATATGTAACTCTCCCAGAGATGGTTCATATCCAGCATGATCGCAAGGATATTGTTGCTCCCTCCTTTCAGGTCGGGATGATAGTTGAGCAGGATGATCCGGGCCAACTCGACAGCCTGCCGGTACCGCTCAGTTTTGCGCGAATAGACCAGGCGCAGAAACAACTTCTCCGAAACCCTTACCGGTCTGCTTTCAGGAAAAAACTCTAGCAGGAATAAGCATCTGTTGTTGATATCTGTAGAAAGGCCGAGTGACACAATACACTTCAATGTCTGGGAAATCAAGGCATTAAACACATTGTCATGATCATACACCTGGTAAGAAACAAAAAATCGTTCAGCATGCACCAGGTTTTCAATGATATGCCTGTGAATTACAAGCTTCCCCTTCATACAAAGCTGATTCTCCTGGTTATTGCGGTATTTTTTAACCGGACCCTCCCTGAAGATCCGTTCTGCCTCATCAATAAACAACTGGATGTATGTCTCCAGCACACTTTTTCTCCTTACCATTATATCGGCCCTGGTGCTGATTCTTGTTCTGACCTTGAAGCTAATGACCAGCATCTCGAGCAACACATCCCTCCAGGTATCCACACCCTTGCCGTGAGCATCAGATTTTGGCAGCACTTCGATGGTCAGGTCGCGGATCTTTATGACCCCCACAAAATGGCTGAACTTGACCCTCCTGTTAAACAGACGGAAATAATTGCACTGCGGATTTGCAGTAAGGTATCCAGATAAAAGGTTGAAATGCCGTTCCTCAAATACCACACCATTTACTACCTGGGTTACAGTCAGCCAGTCATGCTCATACAGGTATATGGTTCTGCCGAAAGGCATATGATCCAGACTAATTCAATTAAATCACAATGCCCTTCAAGGCATCAATTATATCAAAGCCGTCATCAATCTCAACCACCTTGTATACCGTCTTATCCAGTATGTAATCATCATCCTCGGTAGCTGCGAACCCAGGCTTTGCATCACCGGCATCGATCTTTTTAACAAATTTGTCACCTAAAACCATCCGGATCTTCCCGAAATCATTGTAGAAAAACTCCTTGAGCAGGGGAACGATATTATCCCTGAAAACCATTCTCAGATCGTCCGCACTCTTAACGTTCATAAAAAAAGAGTGTCCGATCTGGTGATCCTCATCCAACAGGTAGCTTAAACGCTCATTCATCGTTTCCAGCAACTCAACCAGGCTGATGCCCTCCACCAAACCGTTATTATTGCCGGTATTCCCATGAGAAGCAATGAGATTTGCATCAGGCATCATCTCCATAAATGAGAACCTGCGTCTCAGGGCAGTGTCAAGAGCCTCCACACTGCGATCAGCCGTGTTCATCGTACCGATGATGTACAGGTTTGATGGCACGCTGAATTTATGTTTACTGTAAGGAAGAGTAACCTCTAGTGCCTCCTTCATCCCAGCGCGCTTATCCTTTTCAATCAAAGTGATAAGCTCCCCGAAGATCTGCGAAACGTTACCCCGGGAAATCTCGTCAATAATCATTACAAATTTCTCATCTGCGTCCGATAAATTCCTGGCCCTGACCACCATCCTTTTGAACAAACCGTCATGAATCTTATACCGGATCCGGCCCTCCTCCTCCTCATTTTTATCATTATCTTCCTTTGAAATCGCGGGCTTAATTCCCTCAACGAAATCCTCGTATGAAAAACTCTGGTGGAAAGTACAGAAGGATACCCTTCCTTTTTGCGGATTATCCCAATCACTTATCAGGAGTTCATTAAACCGTGCCCTCAGCTTTTCACGATCCTCACTATGCTCCTCATAAAAAGCCGGATCTGCAATCCGCAATGCCAGGTTAATTGTAAAATACGTCTTCCCGGTTCCCGGGGGACCATACAATATGGTATTCAATGAGTGCACGGTAGAACCAAGTTTTGGAGGTTTATCTACCAATATTTCATCAATCTTGCTGATCAGAACCGGGTCTTTTAGTTCAAAGACCGTGGTATTCAGTCCCTCCTTATTCTCCAAATCAATTTCAGCAGCAACTTTTTTCCAGTCCACAGCCCTCGTGTGAGGGAAAGCCAACTCTTCCTGAAAATTGTAATCATCTGAAACAATACCGATACCTTTAATTTTCATTCCATCCTGTGCGAGAACGACATCTCCCGGTTTTAGTTCAGAATAAAAATTATATACCTCACCGGATTTTCTTGATCTCACACTTTTATTTACTTCTAAACCTAAATCTTCAAACAGTTTCCTGACATCCTTTTTACTGCCGATCTGCTGATCGTTCAAATCTCCAAGTTCCGGCCATCCAATGGATACAAGGTTTTGCTCATGCAGGATATCCCAGTACTGTTTTTCACCGCTGGAAGTACCAATCCTCCAGTACCTGCGGGCTTTATCTGGTGATTTATCCAGTACCTGGTACAATATATCCTGAGCAAGAATATAATGTGAACTATCTTCAAATGCATCTTCAGGTATTAGCTTTGCCTTTAATTCAAGCAATTCTTCATCAGGAATGATGTATTCATCTATAAAGTCCTCCAACAAAGCTTTATAGTGAAAGTATTTCTCCCCTTTTGATTTATGCTGGATCCCGATCATTTTACAGTATTTCCTGTAAAATGAATCTTTAAAAATTGGGTATTTGTTAGCATCAAAATAAGCGAGATAAACAGATATTGTGCGCTCATCCTGATGATGATGGTGTTTGGTATTTTCTATACTTCGGTATATTTCAAGGGTTTTCTCAGAAAAGCCATTTACACGATCCAGTAAATTTTTCGATTCATCAAACAGTTCCTTGAAAGCACTTCTAAATTCCTCCGGCCTCTCTTCTGCAAGATGCTTTATAACTCTTAAGCTATTATAAAAAACTAAATTGGAAAAATTGATGCTGTTTATCTCCTTCTGAAAATCAGCTGCTGAAGTATCCGGCCTATGATGAAACTCTTTTGCAGCCTGCCATTTAAAAATCTCATCCTTCAGTCCGCCGACCTTAATGATCTCCTTGTATTTCTGAACCATACCTGCAACCGGATCTCCGCTGTTGTCTTTTTCTGTTATCTCAAAACCCATACCCCTTAGATACCGGTTTGTGGGCTCTCCTCCGGTGTGCTGCCATAAATGCTCCCCATTTACCAGTTCATGGGCATATCTCAGGATATCTTTGGGAGGATAATGCTCACCGTCAATCAAAACATCATACTGGGTCGAGGGAATAAGCTCTATACGGTTATTTTTAACATGTTCCACGGCTTTTAAAACATGTTCCCTGTTTATTTTATCCGGCACAAATTCCATTGCTTGAATTATTTTATCACAGACAGCAAAGCCTAAAGATAATCAATACATCACAATCAATCAAAGCCAGTCAATAGATAATATTTTCTACATTCCACCTCCCGCCGTCATAACTTGAAAAAATGGCAGCATCAAGCACACAGGGATAGATATCAGCTTCATCACAGAGACGTTGGATTCCATTGGAAATAAAATGATAATATGCCCTGTCCTGCAGCCCGGTAGCAGACAAGGTAACAGGAAACCCGAAATCATTCAGCCAGGTTGTAATCCTTGAATCAATCGGAATTTCATATTTTGTAAGACCTAGAGATTGTAAAAAGTTCCTGGATTGCTTTGGGCCGAAGCCCTTGAAAGTATCATCGATATAATCTGCAATCTCCCTTTCATCTTTTCTGGTCGCCTTGCTGTCAAGCTCTTTTTTCAAAATACCGACCAGGGTCCAGTCAGAATCATGAAGTACTCGAAAATTCCAGGCAAAATACCCGGTTATCTGGTTAATGTAACGATTAAGCCCGTTTTGTTGCATGGCCACTCTGAGTAAATACTCCACATCCATTTTGCCCGATATATTTTCGAAAGTCACTGGAAAAGGTTCCAGCTTGAAAAACCTGCTAACAGGAGTATCCGGTCCAGAACGTTGCTGGGATGTAACAAGGCACATGATCATACACTTGAAAATGGAATTCTTGTCAACCATAACTCCCTCTCTCTTTACATTCCTTGAAATCCTTCTCGCAATAAAAGGATTGCTGTTTTCGCCGACAAACTTCCGGACTCGGTTTATATCCTTCGCAGTAATAACCCAATTAATTTCCATCCTCTGAAAATAAATAAACATTCAGACAAATTCTGGCAGGTTCCAGACACGTTTGACTTTTGATGGCTCATATAAATGAAGAACAAGAAATATTTGTATTTGTTAAGTCAGATAATATAAGACTTTAACAAGAAAAATTAAAGCTCACCCCACCAACTTCCGACTCTCCTTCAACAACCCGGCCGGAATAGGCTCGGACAGCCTCCATTCGATACTCATCGGCCTGTCACCATAGGACTTCACAAAACTCGCTTCACCCAGGAAAACATACGACATGGCAATACCGTACTCATCCCTGTTCTGCTCCCGCACAAACAGCAGGATCTTCTTGCCCGTCTCCCTGTGCTTTATATAAGACAACCCCACCGGCGATTCCGGAGACGTACTGTTCCACACCAGCTTGTTTTCAATGTTACGGGTAATCTCGGCATCCGTGGGCCGGGCAAAATCAGGGGATATCTCCACTTCCAGGTAATTTTCAACCTTATTTACGCCCTCTACTTCATAAACATCCTTTTCGGCTGCAATTTTTGATGCATAAGTGGGAACCTTCCCCTTCAGCTGTACAACGCCACCCTGCACATGAACAAAAACCTCGTTGGCATCGACCCTGTTATCCCAGGTTAGCTGATCAATAATATCCTGTTTCTTTAGTTCGGCAGTTGTCGGGCTCATAGCATTAAA
>SLGC01000159.1 GCA_007123885.1 Bacteroidales bacterium
AAATTGTGTCGCCGGTCCGCCGGGAAAAAGGGAAATGATCGTTGCCGTCAAACCCGTTAACTGAAATGGCCGGAAATTATAATTATGTAACTTAATTCCGGTTGTAAATATTTTCACGTTCTCTCGTTGTCAGAAGAAATTAATTTTTCCCGGGCACTTTTGCTGTATATGAATTGTTAATAATAATATTTTCAATATTTTCACAACTTATACGAAAATAAAAAGTTCGCTAAAACCCACAGGAGGTGTCTTTAATCCCGGTTTTTGCACCGGATCGCGAATTTTTGATCACAAAATCCCTTTCGGGGAAAGCCCCGCCAGGACATGACCGCGAACGAAGTAAGGGGTCTTTAAGTTAACTAAAAAACATTGATCAATGAAAATTCATTGCACATTTTGTAAGCGATTGATCTGGCTTTTTTTACTGGTGTTGCCGGCAGGTGCCGAACCTGAGATCATGGCCCCGGAGGTCCCGGAATACCTGGAACAATCGGGACTTGCATCATCTGCTGAAGTTACAGGCTGGATCATCTGGTCAAATGACGATCTTCTGACTGCGGAATATTCGATGGATATGCCCAGAAATGTCAATCAGACAATAAGGCTTGAATTTCCTGATATGGAAAGCCGGGGTTACCATGACTGGTCCCTTCAAAGTGAAGAACGGCTGGATGTGGAGCCGGGACAGGTCTGGACGGCTTCCGCCTGGGTGAAATATGAAAATACGGTGCGGACAGGTCTTGATATCCTTGCGGTTGCCAGTGGCGACACAATTCCCGAATGGAGCAGTGGTTCCGGATGGACCAGCGGAATGGCCGTAGTATATGGCACCGGCGACTGGAAGCTTATTGAGGCCACAGCTACTGTGCCCCCCGGGGCGGATCAGATCTACGTGCGATTTACCGGCTCCGGAAGAACTAAAATATGGATTGATGATGTCAGGCTGCATAAAGGAAAAGCGCACCAAACCAGGACGCCCCGTCCACCTGTTGAGGGATGGGCCCATAATATGGAAAGGATAAGGGAAAGGCTTGACCGGGGACTGGTTGTGCTTCCTCTTGAGGATGGCGGTATGTACATCCGGTGGCGCCTGATAGACAGTGATCCTGAAGATATAGCTTTCAATGTTTACCGTGAATCTGAAAAAGGCAGGCCGGTCAAACTTAATGATGAACCGGTAAAACTCACAACTGATTTTGTCGATCTGAACGCAAACCTGAAAGTTAAGAATAGCTATTTCGTTAGGGCCGTAAGGAACGGTCTTGAATATGAAACTTCCGAAAACTACACGGTCGATGCCAACCCTGAGATAAAGCCATACCTGTCGATCCGGCTTGATGGCGATTCCACAACCTTCCAAAAGATTGGCATTGGTGATTTGAACGGTGATGGCCGGTATGATTTCGTGATCAAGACCCCCAATGAAAACCTTGACCCCTGGCACTGGCGTCCGAGTGAGACGACATACAAGCTTGAGGCCTATCTATCGGACGGTACTTTTTTATGGCGCAAAGATCTGGGCTGGAACATCGAGACCGGAATATGGTATTCACCGTTTGTTGTATTTGATTTTAATGGTAACGGACGTGCCGAGATAGCGGTGAAGACTGCCCCGCTGGATAAAGATTACAGGGAAAGGGAAGCTAGTGCTTGCGGACATTATGGCGCCGGACGGGTAACCGGGGGTCCCGAATATATCAGTATTCTGGATGGTTTAACAGGAGAGGAAATTGCAAAAGCTGACTGGCCGTCCCGCGACGGGATCGGGATATACCATCATATTGCCCGTCATCAGCTCGGTGTGGCTTACCTTGATGGAAAAACACCCAGCCTGATAGTTGCACGCGGCACATATACGCTGAGTAAGCTCGTTGCCTACCAGTTTTATGATAATAAACTGGAAGAGCTGTGGTCATGGGACAGCACCAATGAGCCCGGCGGTCTTTATTACGGACAGGGTGATCACTTTATACATACTGTCGACCTGAATGGCGACGGGAAGGATGCCATCGTTCTGGGTGCTGCAGTTATAGACAGCAATGGTGAAGGTCTATGGTCATCAGGCCTGGGACATCCTGATAATGTCTGGGTAGGAAATATTGATCCTTCAAGACCCGGGCTTGAAATTTATCTTGGCATCGAGGGAGCAAGGGCAAAAGGAAGCATTAAAAACGGGATCAGCCTGTGGGACGCATTAACAGGCGAAATGTTATGGGGCCTGGATCAAAGAACCTATCATATTCATGGCACGGGGCTTTGTGCAAACATTGATTCCCGTTACAAGGGAATGGAATGTTTCAGCGGCGAACAGAGTAACCCTGGCCGGTGGCTTCATGATTCCAGGGGAAGGCTTATTGCCGATGAAAGCACGTTGAGACTGGGGTTATCGCCCAGGGCGGTTTACTGGGATGCACGGCCTGAACGTGAACTGCTGGTTGGAAGCCGTATCTTCCGGTATCCCGATGATACCATAACAAGTCACATCGAGGGAGTTCAGGTTGCCTGGGCAGATATACTGGGCGACTGGCGCGAAGAGATCATTACATCAGTTCCCGGCGAACTCCGCATTTATACCACACCCATACCGGCCGCGAACCGCCGCATAACCTTAATGCAGGATCCATTATACCGCACAGGGGTGGCTCACCTGAGCATGGGTTATGGTCAGCCGCCAGTGACCAGCTATTACATCGGAAGAGAACAGGATTGATTATCTTTTGCCCCGCCTAAAGCTCATAGAATGGAAAATGCGCACAGGGAAACTTTACAGAAGGATAACCCAATGTGAATGGGAACATGATGTTGATATAACAATTTTTTTTACTCTGCGGAAAATAAATACCTATATTACTTCGTATTACACTTCTGAAATCTATGAGGCAATATTTACGATACATTTGGTCCCCGGGTGCAGCCGGAAATGTGGACAGCTGATATTTCTTGTAAAATCGCGGGATGCAGTTTTTTCCATCTCTTCGGCAAAAGGTCAGGTGGAAAATGATATCTGGGACTCAGGACAGAATGCACCACCAGTCCGCCGGAAAAAGGAAAATGATAGTTGCCGTCAAATCGTGGACTGAAATGGCCGGAAATTATAATTTTGTAATTTAATTCTGATTGTAAATATTTTCACGTACTTTCGTTGTTTAAAAATTCGTCCTTCTCCAGGCAGGATGTATTAGTTTCACTATCCCCTGGAAAAAGACGGAAGCAAGTTTAATAAAAAAAACAGGACCTGTTTTTAATACCTCGCAAAATACAATGAAAAAACCAGAGGTCAAAGTCACATTTATAAAAATCCCGATCAATGGTTATTTCAAAAGCATGTGAGTTCGACCGAAGGTCAAAACAGGTTATAACAAGATCCATAAATACCAATTACTTAAATTAAATATTTACTTATGAAACCAAGATTTTTATTGACCATTATTTTTGCAACAGCATTTGCCTTTACCTCATGCGGCCAAAATGAAAAAGTAAGAACAAGCCTCAACACGGAACTTGACTCCATCAGCTATGCAATTGGCATTACCTTCGGACACAGTCTCCAGATGAGCGGGCTGGAAACTATTAATCCCCAGGCCATTGCGATGGCCATACAGCATGTCTGGGACGAAAATCCGGACGTTATGTCATCTGAGGAGGCAAATATGATATTAAACCTTTATTTCACCACATTGCAGTTCGGCGATAATCTGGAAGAAGGTGAACGTTTTCTTGCAGACAACCTGTCGAGAGATGGTGTATCTTCAACTCCTTCCGGTTTGCAGTATGAGGTAATTGAAACGGGAAACGGACCAAAACCTGATGAAACCGATATGGTGAAAGTACATTACAGGGGTACGCTGATTGACGGAAGTGAATTTGACAGTTCCTATGAAAGGGGCGAACCAGCTCAGTTCCGGCTTAACCAGGTAATTCCCGGATGGACCGAAGCATTGCAGTTAATGTCTGTGGGTTCCAAATGGAAAATTTACATACCACAAGATCTGGCTTATGGCGCCAATCCCAGACAGGGCGGCATCATCGAACCCCATATGGCACTTATTTTTGAAGTGGAGCTGCTAGAGATCGTTAATGAGTAGGATCTGCCACCTGTTTTCTTTTTCTTAACGCTGAATAATTTTAATGATGTTAACATTAACAGGAAAGCTTTTGCAAATACTGCCCCGGCAAAGTGGAACAGGCAAAAACGGCCCCTGGGTAAAACAGGATTTTATTATTGAGACCCCGGGCGATTACCCAAAAAAAGTCTGCGTGAGCTCATGGGGAGAAAAAGCAGATGAAGTTTCGGAATTCAAGGAAGGGGATGAAATGAAAATTAATATCAATATAGAATCCCGGGAGTACAACGAACGATGGTATACGGATATAAAGGCGTGGAAAATAGAAAGGAATTCAACGGCCGGCCATGATTCCCCTCCCTCCTATTCCGATGATGAAATCCCGCAGCCTTCAGATGATGATGACCTTCTCCCCTTCTGATCGGTAATTATTTGATAGTATTGATGGTATATTATTCCGATGAAATCCCTCAGCCTTCAGATGATGATTTTATAGTATAAAAAAAACAGCGATCCTTGCCGGATCGCTGTTTTTTGTTTCTCTTCTCCGCGGGAAGGATGCCTGTTAATTTCCAGCCAGATTATGCATGTGGAAGAAAAACTGATTCAGGGTTGTTGTATTCCTTCCATCAAATTTCACAACATACGTTCCATCATTGCGGTAAACAAGGTATTCTTCTACCGGATTGGAAATGTCATGGAAAATGGTATGTTTGTAAACTTTCAGCCCATTGCGGTAGGTTATAAGCTCCATAAATGCATACCTGCCGGTTTCCTTGTTATCAACAACAACTGGTACGCGCTCATAAATACGGCCATCCCTGCTGTAGGCAACCACCTGGTCTGCACTGAATCTTTCTTTGCCGCTTTCATTAATACCTGTAATAGTTGAGGACAGTCCGGCGCGGACTTTGGAATAATACTTCACCCCATCTCCGGTAATGATATAATCAGTTGTCTGGGCATTAACTAAGGACGAGAGTCCGAGAATTCCGATTATTAATAAAATACTTAGGTTTTTCATGTTTTGGTTCCTCCTTTTTTTTGGTTTAAAATTCTGAAAAAGGTATTACCAAACTCATGCCAATTAGCGTAATCGCCTGCTTTAAAGGCCTTTAACTAACCCGGTGAATTATTTATTTCATCTTAACAATAACAAATTATGTACGTTTCCGTACAGGCATGTTCATAACTGAACGAAATAATGATTCCAGGGGTCAGACACCGGCAAGATCGATCAAAAAAGCATATTCCATAGCTATTTCCCTGTACCTCTGGTATCTTCCTGCAGCGCCTCCATGTCCTGCTTCCATATTGGTATGCAAAAGAAGGAGGTTATCATCCGTTTTGTACTCCCGGAGTTTTGCTACCCATTTTGCAGGCTCCCAGTATTGCACCTGTGAATCGTGCAATCCGGCGGTTGCAAGGATGGCAGGATAATTTTGCCGGCTAACCTGATCATAGGGAGAATATGACAACATATAATGATAATAGTCCGGATCGTTGGGATTTCCCCATTCGTCATATTCACTGGTTGTAAGAGGAATGCTGTCATCAAGCATGGTAGTGACAACATCTACAAATGGTACAGCAGCTATCACCCCCCGGTAAAGCGATGGTTCAAGGTTTATTGCCGCACCAATAAGCAGTCCCCCGGCACTTCCGCCCTGGGCAAACAGTCTGTCGGGACTTGTATAGTTCATTTCGATCAGATAACGGGCACAAGCATTAAAATCTGTAAAAGTGTTCATCTTGTCCATCAGCTTTCCTCCCTCATACCAGTGCCGGCCCATTTCCTGCCCTCCGCGAATATGGGCAATAGCATATATAAATCCCCTGTCCAGCAGACTCAGCCGTACGGAACTGAAACGGGGATCACTACTGGATCCGTAAGATCCGTATCCATACAACAGCAAAGGGTTCGAACCGTCGGGTTCGGTTCCCTTTCTGTAGACAAGGGAGACAGGGATCCTGGTGCCATCCGGGGCAGTGGCATACACCCTTTTGGACTGGTAACCGGCAGAGTCAAAATCGCCAAGTACTTCATCCTGCTTTAAAAGCATCCTTTCCCGGCTCTTCATATTGTAATCGAATACCGAGTTGGGAGTTGTAAGGGAACTATATGAAAATCTCAGCATCTCACTTTCAAAATCGGGATTTACTGAAATAACTGCCGTGTATACCTCCTCAGGGAAATCGATATAGTATCCGCTACCTTCTTGCCAGTTTCTGATGTAGAGCTGCCGCAGACCATCTTTCCTTTCCGAGAGGACCAGATGATCGTTGAATATTTCAATACCGCTTAACAGGACATCCTGCCTGTGAGGTATTAGTTCTTTCCAGTTATCCTTACCGGTAGCTTCCACCGGTGTTTCCATCAACCTGAAATTCGTTGCATCCCAATTTGTAAGCACATAAAATTTATCGCCGTGATGGTCAACATTGTACAGCATGTCCCGTTCCCGGGGATGAAAAACAGAAAAGCTTCCCGAAGGTATGTTCGCATCCAGAAAACGGTATTCGGTTGATAATGTGCTTCTAGACACTATCATTACGTACTTCTTTGATTTGGTGGTGAATACCCCAACCCTGAAGGTTTCATCTTCTTCAAAATATACCGGCTCAATATCTGATAGATCATGTCCCAGGGTATGCCTTAATACTTTTTCAGAACGCAGTGTAACCTCATTCTGCACGGTAAAATACATGGTTTTATTATCATTGGCCCATGCAACATAGCCATTGGTTCCGGTGATCATATCCGGCAGGATTTCACCGGTTTCAAGATCCTTGAACCTTATCGTATATTTCCTGCGTCCAACAGTATCAATGCCATAGGCCAGGATCCTGTTGTCCGGGCTCACGTTCAATCCGGACACATGATAATATGAATGACCTTCAGCCATTTCATTAACATTTAGCATAATATCCTCACCGGCATCCATACTGCCTTTCCTTCGGCAGTATATGGGAAATTCACCTCCTTCCTCATACCTTGTATAATAATAATAGCCATTGTCAAACCAGGGAACCGATTCATCCGTCTGCCTGATTCGTCCGATTATTTCATTATACAATTCTTCCTGAAGATCTTCTGTATGTTTTAGCCTGGCAGAAGTGTATTCATTCTCAGCTTCAAGAAAGCTGATCACTTCCGGGTTTTCCCTTTCCCGGAGCCAATAGTAATTGTCGATACGGGTATGTCCGTGAATCGTAAGCTCAACAGGCTTTTTTGCGGCAACGGGTGGTTTGACAGTGGAGCGGCCACAACCGCCTGTAACCGCGAAAAAAGAAATTAGCAGCATAATTAAAAAGGGTTCTGATAGTAATTTTTTATTCATTCGTATAAAGTATAGTTCTTAAATTGTTTCACAATGTGTTACGAAATTCATGATTCGGATATTTTGCTTTTCAATCCATGGATCATCCATGCTTTATACATGCCTTTTTGTGTGACCCGGCACATGGATGATTCATCCGAATAAACTTAGGTTATAAAATTATTAAGGCTGATAAGGGATTCATAAAATGAATATTGATTTTAATTGACCGATCTGATGGATTTTACCAATTATTTTCTCCTTAATAGAGCTTCATACTTTTCAATATCCCCATTATCAAGGCAAACTTCAATTATCCTGCGACCAAGACTTGAAAGCTCAGGAACAAGGAATTGCGGTAGCTGTTTTCTGAAAAATGCATAAAGCATCTCAGCTCCTTTATCATAACCCTCGATACCGACGCGCTCCTGCCTGTATACCTTGAGGAACCGGGAAGGGATCTTGGAACCTTCAATAGTCAGATAATTCAATTCATATCCCAGCAGCGGACAACGTGCGGGTTCATACTGATCTGACCGGAACTTTGCATTCCCGCGTCTTGTAAGATATTCACGCATCAGCAACTGAGGTTTGAATCCCACCTTCCATACTCCGATATACTGGTTTGGTGTAAGTACATACTGGGTCACCGTATTATTTACTATCTGCTCCAGCAGAAGATTGGCATGGACCACCTTCAGTCCGGTTGCAAAAGGCCAGTAGGAGCCTACTCCTTCACTGCCCATTTTTTCGGATTCAACAATACTTGGATTTGCATGACCCCTGGGGGAGACAAGCCTCCATAGCCAGGCAAGGGCAGGCGGCAGCAGATGGAACATTCCGATGATACCATAATTTGGATTTTCTGCCGAACAGGGCGGAGTGCGCACACCAAAGCTTCTTACATCAACTGACACCGGTTTTGTTACCACTCCGGGAAAAATGTCCCTGGGTACAACCACCCTGGGATTGGGGCAGGGCTTGCCGGGTTCATCCTCTATATGGTTCCATATAAGTGCAGTACCCCCGGGATTGGTCCTGATGTTCAAAAACAGGAGGGGACGGGGTGAATTGATTGTGAGCCTTTCGATCTGGGGCTCATATCCGTATCCGATAATATTGTCAGTCCTGATAAACCATCCATGTTCCGCATCCATGATCCTGAGCCTCATTCCTCCGGTTTCATAGGAGGGATGAACTATTCCCATATCATCACATACAGGATTGATCTTGCAGAACTGGGGAATGGCAGTTGTGCGCCGCTCACCTGTGATAATATTTTCCCCGATCAGAACAGAACCTTCCGGTTCCCTGACTATCATCTGCAGCATCTCACTTTTTCCTCCACCGCTGGCTCCTTCGTGCATGAAAGTGGTGATATTATCGTATGGACTGATGGACTGAACAGCTGAACAGTGAGGAGCCGACCATCCCTCCTTTTCGCCAATTGAAAGAAGGACTCCGTATATTCCCTTTTTTGCGCTTGGCCCCGGGTAAAGGTTATAGGAAAATATTTCATATATCTCGTCGGTCCTGTTATGCACCACAATCTGCTTGCCGCTGAAATGGGTATGCCTGAAAGTAGGGGCAACATATATGACCGATCTTATTGTGATCTCATCGGTGAGATCCCTCGTGTCTACAATTTTTTGCAACAGCGAAAGACCGGTTGCAAAAAAAGCCGCATTGGCGGGAGCGATTGCCATTCCGTAATATGAAAATTCAGCAGGCCCTATTTGGAAGAAAAAATAGCCGATTTCCTGCTCTTCCAGCCATTTTAATGTATCGGTACGGACAGGATCAAAATCCACACCGAATCTTTCCCGATACCTGATCTTGTCGCTGGGCTTGTCATCTGCAACCACAAGAGTGTCAGGGTCTCTCCTGCGCATGTAGGTTTCAGTATAGTTCACAGAGATCCCATTGGTGACCCGGTGAACCACCGCTTCCGACACCTCACCTACTCCTTCTATATCATATTTAACTTCAAATGAATTATTCTCTTTTCCGCCAAGAGAAGCATCAACAAGTTCAAGGGTTGTATTAAAGCAGGTGCACCCTTTACAACTTCTCAGCAGAGCAGGCACTTCTGGCGGCAACTTGATTCGCTTCAAGCTCATATTACGTAAATTAATTTATTTTTATTTATAAGGTTGTTTTTTGAAAAACTATGCAAAAGTATGAATTAGCTGTGCCAAATTCAATTTAATATTAAAATTTAACAGCTGCAATTAAATTACCTGAAAAATTTAACACCGGCATGGACAGGAGCTATATTCCCTTCATGCTTAACTGGATTCTTTTGCGGGCAATATCGACATCCAGAACCCGGACACGCACCTGCTGGTTAAGGCTTACAACCTCACCGGGATCGGCCACATACCTGTCAGCCAGCTGAGATATATGAACAAGTCCATCCTGCTTGACACCGATATCGATAAATGCCCCGAACTTTGTTATATTGGTTACAAGACCAGGCAAGACCATGCCCGCTTTAAGGTCGTTAATACTGAACACTTCGCTGGAAAATTCAAACATCTTTATTTTGCTGCGAGGATCTCTACCCGGTTTGGCTAGTTCCTCCAAAATATCCATAAGGGTCGGAAGCCCGGTTTTTTCATTTACATAATTCTCAGGAATTATTTTTTTTCTTAATTCATCGCTGGCTATAAGATCATCTGTTGCAACTCCCAGATCAGCGGCAATCCGTTCAACAAGACTATAGGATTCGGGGTGAACAGCCGTATTATCCAGAGGATGGCCTGCCCCCGGAATTCTCAAAAATCCTGCACACTGTTCAAAAGCTTTATCACCCAGCCTTGCAACCTTCCTGAGCTGGTTTCTTGAATTGAAGGGACCATTCTCCAGCCTGTAACTTATAATATTCCTGGCAAGCTGCGGACCCAACCCCGAAATGTAGGCGAGCAAGTGGCTGCTTGCAGTATTGAGATTCACCCCCACCTGATTGACACAACTTTCAACTACCAGATCAAGGCTTTCTTTTAGTTTGTTCTGATCGACATCATGCTGGTATTGCCCTACACCGATTGATTTCGGATCAATTTTCACCAGTTCGGCCAGAGGATCGGCCAGGCGACGTCCGATAGAGACGGCCCCACGTACGGTAACATCATAACCAGGAAACTCTTCCCTGGCTGTTTTTGAGGCAGAATAGACCGATGCTCCGCTTTCATTTACTATGAAAACCTGGACATCCATTTCAAATCTGACTTTTTTGATAAATTGTTCCGTCTCCCGGCTTGCTGTTCCATTTCCTATTGCAATAGCTTCTATCTTATACTGATTCGCAAGGGATGTAACTTTTCTGGAAGCACCCTTGATGTCATTTTGCGGGGAATGCGGATATATTGTTTCGTTATGCAGCAGATTGCCCTGGGCATCAATGCAAACAACCTTACAGCCGGACCTGTAGCCAGGATCGACAGCAAGAATTCTTTTTTGTCCAAGCGGGGGAGTAAGCAGCAGTTGTTGAAGATTTGCCGCGAATACCCTGATTGCATCCAGGTCAGCCTTCTCTTTGTAAAGCGCCCTGAATTCTGTTTCCATTGAAGGACATAGCAATCTTTTATAGCCCTCTTTTACGGCCATAAGAACCTGCCGTGAGGAACTGCTTCCGCTTTTTACGAAAAGCCTGTCAAGCAGTCCGGTAGCTTTTTCTTCCGGTGGACGAATGGCAAGCCTGAGAAAACCCTCATCCTCACCTCTGAGCATGGCCAGATACCTGTGTGAGGGACATCTTCTCAACGGTTCGGAAAAATCAAAATAATCCCGGTACTTTACCGCATCATCCTCTTTGTTTTTTACCAGCCTGGAATGGATCACTGCTTCCTTCCCAAACAGGTTCCTAATTATGTTGCGGGCCTCCTTCTCCTCGTTTACCCATTCTGCTATTATATCCCTTGCTCCCTGCAGGGCATCCTCAACATCGGGGAGCTGTTCATTGATATAGGACGATGCGATGATCTCAATTTCTTTTTCTTTCTGCTGCATTATAATTTCTGCAAGAGGTTCCAGCCCCTTTTCCCTTGCAGCAGATGCGCGTGTTTTCTTTTTTGGTTTGAAAGGAAGGTAAATATCTTCGAGTTCTGCAAGAGTATCTGCAGCTTCTATTGAATTTTTGAGTTGTGGAGTAAGTTTGTCCTGCTCGACAATGGACTTAAGTACAGCCTCCCGTCTTTTATCAAGATCGGCCAGCCTGGAACTGTGTTGCTTGATTGCGGCAATGGCCACTTCATCAAGGCTGCCGGTAAATTCCTTACGGTAGCGGCTTATAAACGGGATGGTGGCTCCCCCATCAAGCAGTTTCAACGTATTTTCAACCTGCTTCTCCGCCAGGTTCATCAATTTTGAGATGCAGAGAATATGCTTTTTCTCCATTATTAAATTAATAAGTCGCAAAAAGCCGGGAATGAAGTTTCCCGGCCATCTGTATAATTCTGTTACGAACGGATCATCGGATATGTTTAGTACCTTCTCCTGTCCTGATGGTCCCGACCTCTTTTGTTTTCGCTCCTCTCTTTCATTGGTCGCGCCTCGTTAACAACGATGGTTCTTTGTGCAAAATCACTTTCATGCAATGCCTCAATAGCTTCCCTCGCTTCAGCATCGTCATCCATCTCAACAAAAGCAAACCCTTTGGACCGGCCGCTTATCCTGTCGGTGATGACCTGCACGGAATTTACCTCTCCAAAATCTGAAAAAAGTTGTTTAAGCTCTTCATCAGTTGTCCTGTAATTGATGTTTCCTACATAGATCTTCATAAAAATTTAATTGATTATATTAATAAAAGTTGAAACCTGAAACCCAGATCAAAGATGCAAAAATTAAAACGGAATCAAACTTCGCTATCTGCTGCCGGAAATCAAAATTTCTACAAAGGTACTACTTATTTGATTATTACCCTTTCTTCCGGGCTGCCTGCTGAACTTTTTTATTAAATTTGTTAACTATAATAAAAACGTTAGAAAAAATTATGCGTCCTATTGCTAAATTTGTACTGATTGCCCTGGCTGTTATGGGCATTGCCTGGCTGCTGCCGGATGTCGAGGTGCGTTCTTTCACGTCAGCCCTTTGGATAACGCTCGTACTGACTATCCTCAACCTGATTGTCAGGCCGATCCTGATATTGTTCACCATACCGGTTACAATCTTTACCTTTGGATTGTTCCTGCTGGTGATAAACGGACTTATGGTCTGGTTGACAAGCAGATGGCTGGCAGGATTTCATATTCCCACTTTTGGTATGGCAATTTTTTTCGGGATCCTGCTTTCAATTTCCACCTATCTTATCGAAAGGCTGCTGGCCCCCCGTTATTTCCCATGATGGAGCAGGTCACAGGAATTACTGAAACAATATCATTGTCTATTTACCCTGTTTCTTTATGCACTGCAGATCATGCGGGCAGATCAGGGGAAAGATAGTGAACTGCATCCGGCAATCATATCATGCTTTAAAGTCGTGAATCAAGAATTGCCTGAAGCTCATCTTTATCCAGGTTCACCGGATTGTTCTTGATATCCGTCTCATCTGCCAGTCCGGCCGTATCCTCGCGGGTTATACCGTACTGTCCCAGACGGGGCATTTGAAGTTCGTCAATAAGCCGGTCAAGTTCATCTGCGAGAAAATATACATAATGATCATCCCTGCCGGCATGCAAACCTGAAAGTTTCCTGCCTGCCTGGCTGTATTTTTTCCAGCTGATCCCGTTTTCGCCGGCTGCCTTCAACTTGTTTATGTTTGTCCTTGTCACTGTTCCGAGCAGGGTGCCGCATATTATCCCGTGTGGGATTTGGTAATGCCCCCCCAGAACAGATGCAAAACCATGAATCGCTCCAAGACCTGCATTTGCAAGCACAATTCCCGATAGTAGTGCCGCGTATGCCATATCTGACCTGGCAGAAATATCATCACCACTGTGGTAAACACGGCGCAGGCTTCCCAATCCTGCAGCAAGCCCGCTTAAGGCAAGGGCATCGGTAATGGGAGAAGATCTGGTTGAAAGATATCCTTCAAGAAGCTGGGTCACGGCATCAAGTCCGCTGGCAGCAGTAACGGCAGGAGGGCATCCTGCACTTAACTCAGGATCGATTATCGCCACATCAGGTATGAAATTGTCATGCCTGAGCGAACGTTTTACAACATTATCACCGGTTGTTGAAAGTACAGCATTTTTTGTTGCCTCACTTCCGGTCCCGGAGGTGGTAGGCAATGCCATAAATGGAAGAGAAGTACCAGGATGTTGTTTCTGGTCGGGATTGCCTTCCAGGTAATCCCAGACCCGGCCATCAACCGGTATCATGGCAGCAAGCGCCTTTCCGGTATCAATTACACTGCCGCCTCCGGCAGCAACCACCACATCCGGATGCATTTTCCTGAAGCCTTCAGCTGTCCTGTCAATGAAAGTTGTAACAGGTTCTCCGGAAATTGATATAATATCATACCTGATCCCGGAAGCGTCAAATTCATCCAGCAGCCTCCTGCCCCACTTACTGTTGCTAAATGATGATTTACCGGTAACGAGCAAGATATTTTTACCATATCTCCGTACAAGCCAGACAGCTTTACGGATTGAACCGGTGCCAAAATATATTTCGGGCAGTTTTGAGAAATTAAATGAATCTACCATTTTCCAGGATCTTTAGGCTGAATAATATTATATCTTACACCTGCTCTTGGTTCGGCCATCCAGAGCTCCACGGCATTGCGCCATGCATTGTAGTGGGGTGTCTTTTTGTGATTACCGGCAGCATCTTCAGATTCATAGGCTTCATATAAAAGTAACCTGTACGGGTCGTTTGCATCCTGCAATATGTCAAATCGCAGGTTTCCGGGTTCCTTAACGGATTCTTGATGATTTTTTTCAGTTTCGTGTAAAAAATCATCAAGATGTTCCCTTTTTACATGGACATAAACTAGTGTTACAATCATGCTTTTGTATTTAGGATTTATTGATCTGTTCCACTGTTTTACAAAGTGCTTTCACCCTTATCCGCATTTTTGCGGCGATATATTTCCCTGAGCCTGGTAAACAATTCTGTTTCCCTGTCATCAAGGTTTTTGGGAATCTCCACCTTAAGCCTGACGAACATGTCACCATATATGCCTTCCTGCCCGTAAACAGGCATCCCTTTACCCCTTAGCCTCAGTCTGCTCCCTGGCTGGGTGCCTTTGGGAACAGTCAGGTTCACCTTTCCGGCAAGTGTATCGATCTTGATCCGTCCTCCCAAAACAGCGGTATACAGATCAACCGGCACCTCTTTTACAAGATCATTGTCCTCAAGAGCAAACTTATCATCCTGCTTTATCCTTATTTTAATGTAAATATCACCCCTTTCTCCACCGGGAACGGATGTATCTCCTTTTCCTTTGATCCTCAGTTCCTGGCCTTCATATGCGCCGGGCCTGGTTGTTATTCTGAGTTTTTCACCATCAAGGTTTATTATCCGGGTTGCTCCATGATAGGCTTCATAAAGGCTCAGTTCGATTTCGGCACGAAGGTCCTGACCTTTGACTTTCCTCCGTCCACCGGGTCTTCTGCCTCGTGTATATCCTGCTCCACCAAAAAAAGTATTGAAAAATTCGGAAAAGCCTCCACCAAAAACATCCCCGATATCTTCAAATTCAGTTTCAAAACTGTAAGAACCCGGTCTTCCGGCGCCTCCAAATTGCGACCGGTCAAATCCGCCTCCGGCACCGGCATGTTCATACTGCTTCCAGTTGGAGCCAAGCTGATCATATTTCTTCCGCTTTTCAGGATCAACAAGCACCTCATACGCTTCGGTCACTTCCTTGAACCGCTCTTCGGCATCTTTGTTACCGGGATTCCTGTCAGGATGATATTTTATGGCAAGTTTGCGGTATGCCTTTTTTATATCATCCTTTCCTGCATCTTTGGAAACACCGAGTATCTTATAATAATCTTTATATTCCATAGACGGCAGTATTTATCAATTGATCTATTAAGATAATCAAATTCCGGAAATTATCCGGCTGAATAAATAACCATTAAATCAACTTTCAAAATCAGGGCCAAACCTTCCTACAGCGAAAATCAGGTCAAAATGTCGCACAAGTTTCACATGGCCGCGTCATTTCGACCCTTCGGCATATACTGAAAGAAGAATGGGCTTTTACAAGATAATATGCTCACGGGATTTTAACCATGCCCTTATCTCTTCTGGTTTTTCAAACCATCCCTGCAAGTTTGAGGTAAATTTCATGACAAACCCAGGCATCTGTTGCCGCGTAGTTCAACTGGGCATCTGTAAGGATATCCCTTTCCCAGTTTGATACCTGCTGTGACTTTGATATCTGGATACCCAGAATTATTCCCGCTATTTTCCTGAGTCCGCTGTCATTTATATTATATTCCTTTACCATTTCCTGCAGTTCTACGAACCCTGCAGGATGAAATCCGTTCAGTTTCTGGAGTAACCTGATATCATCCCTGATGGCTGCACCTGCCTTGATAATCCTCCTGTTGGAAAGAAGGGCGGCGAGCGGGGCCGGCAGGCCGGTTCTGTTCATACGGAATATAAATGCCCTGTTATCTGTTGCAAGCTGCAACAGCGCAACGCCGTTAATAACTCCTTTCTTAAATGCAGGTTTTGTTTCTGTGTCAAATCCAAGTACATCATGTCCCTTTAGCATGTCAACAGCTTCAGGAACCATCGTGGGATGGTCAACAACAATGATCTCACCAGAAAAAGATGTCAATGGCAAGGCTTTTAATTCCTTATTTGTAATTGCTACTTCAAAATTATTGGTCTTCATCCTCATTCCAGAGTTTTTTTCTTTGTGAAAAAATCCATTTTCCGGTGTCACGTTCAGTCAAATTATCTCCATCTGGCCTGTCGCCTTCATTCTCTTCATCCTCTTCCAGATTCTCACCGCCGTATATCAGCCTGTGCAGGGCACGGAGACAGTTAAGCAGCTTCTGGCCCCAGCTTTGTTCAAAATGCTGCACACATTCCCATAATGCATCATTCATAAGTTCAACTGTGCCCATACGGTACAACAACAGAAAATCCTTCAGATCCTGGTAAATATCGGCCAGATTTTCGGCAATGCTTCCACCAACAGAATCTTCTGTATCTTTGATCACAGGATCAATGACCTCAGGATAATCATCATGCCGGCCCAGCTTTTTAAGTATAGCATCATGTAAATTATGCCAGTCATCTTCTGTCACAAATTTTTCGGTACCGTCATCGAAAACCGGTTCGGTTGCAGGAAGCAATACTGTTTTATAGTATAGCAGGGGCAGGATCTTGCGGCTTTTATCGACGAAATCAAACCTTGGAAATCCGGCTGCCTGTTCCAAAAAGCTGCAGATCTCATTGGCCACCGCTACAAATTCTATTACCTGCCGGGAATAAACCAGATTTTCAATCTCCTTATTATTCATATTTGTACTTTAATTTCCCGGTTGCAAATTTACAGAAAACGGTTTTTTAGAGCTAATGTTATTTATCATCCCATTTTACAATATTTCCCGGCTGGGTGACAAGCACGGCATTATCAAACAGCCACCGGATCACCAAAAGTGTTTTTTCGGGCGGATATTCCAGGAGTGTAACCAGCTCATCAGCCCGAACGTTGCCGTTTTTTACAGCCTCTCTTATATTTCCCGAAATAAGGTCGAACTCATACCGGCTCAACCCGGCTTCCCTTTTATGACGGCAAATATCGCAATTACCACATATACCGGCATCTTGCTCTCCAAAATATTCAAGCAGGAATTTGCTTCGGCATATTTTATTTGACGATATATATTCATAAACGGCATTAAGCCTGGAAACGTACTTTTTCTTCCGTAAATTCAGGGAAGAGGCTGAAAGATAAAGAGACGATCCGTCAAGTCGTTCAGTATTCATAATTATAAGCGGCGATTTCCTTCCGGGTATATAATTTACTATTTTCATTTTGTTGAGCCTGACCAGATACTGGTAAATCACCTCTCTGGTGGTACGGCTTCTTTTTGCAAGAAATTCTTCATCAATGGCAACGAAACCGGTAAATACACCGGAATATGTGCGCAGCAGCAATTTGATAAATGCGTCGAAAGATGCATTGGCGACCTGGAATTTGTAAAGCTCATCCCTGCCGACTGTAAAATGGACCCTTGGCGGACTGTTGACCTCTTCGGTCAGTTCCAGGTAACCCTCGTTCTCAAGAGTTTTCAAGCAATAATAACAATTGGTAGGACTGAAGCCGTATCTTGAAGAAAAATCAGCTATATTGAAATCAAGAACCAAACCTTTGCCTTCACCATAGGGAATCCTGAAATAACTGCCAAGTGCATGGTAAACCTGCCGGACAGCCTCAATGGAAGGGAATCTCACCAATACTCTCTTATCGGCGCTCATCCTGTCGTTACCATTGTAAAGCATAATGGCAAAGGATATCCTGCTGTCCCTTCCCGCCCTGCCGGCTTCCTGAAAATATGCTTCCAGGGTATCCGGTACGTCAAAATGCATAACAAATCTCACGTCGGCTTTATCAATACCCATGCCGAAAGCATTGGTTGCCACAATTATCCTGATTTTTCCTTTCATCCATTCATTCTGCTTTAAAGATCTTGTTTCAGAACCAAGTCCGGCATGATAAAAATCCGCACTTATGCCATTGGATGAAAGAAACCTTGCCAGTTCCACGGTCCTTCGCCTGTTCCTTGTATAAATAATGCCGCTGCCGGGAATTTTCCCGCCTATTTCAAGTAATCTCCTGTGCTTGTCATCTGTCGTATCAACCAGGTAATGCAGGTTTCTCCGCTCAAAGCTTGCTCTTATGACATTTGGTGATGAAAATTTGAGTCTTTCCTGGATATCTTCAATTACATCCTTTGTAGCAGTAGCTGTCAGCGCCAGAACAGGAACATGCGGGATGATATCCCTTAACTCTGCGATTTTCAGGTAGGAAGGCCGAAAATCATAACCCCATTGTGAAATACAATGAGCTTCATCAACTGCGATCAGGTTTACCTTCATTTTACCAACCCGGGCCCTGAAGATCGCAGTTCCAAGTCTCTCGGGAGAGACATAGAGGAACTTGATACTCCCGTAAACACAATTGTCAAGTGCAACATCTATTTCGTTCCTGCTTAAGCCGCTGAAAATGGCCTGGGCTGCGATTCCTTTACTGACCAGGTTTTCAACCTGGTCTTTCATCAGGGCAATAAGCGGAGTTACAACAATGCAAATACCTTCCGAGGCCATTGCAGGAATCTGGAATGTAAGTGACTTGCCACCACCGGTAGGCATCAATGCAAGAGTATCTCTGCCTGATGCAACAGACATGATTATTTCTTCCTGCATCGGCTTGAAGTCCGTAAAGCCCCAGTACCGGGTTAATATCTGATTATAAGCATTCAAGCTATCGGGAAATTGGCACATTATCAGGTTATATATCCAGTTCTCTTACTTAAGGCAAAAAAACAAAAAATTAATATGCATCTATTATTTTTTGTAACTTAGCGCAATTTAAAAATACAAAATTTAACAGAATGTCATTTATCTATGATAAAATAAAGGGAGAAGGACTGACTTTTGATGATGTTCTTCTTATACCCTCATATTCAGAGATATTACCAAAAGATGCAGATATCTCATCGCTGTTTTCCAGGAATATTCCATTAAATGCACCTGTTGTATCGGCTGCAATGGATACGGTAACAGAATCCGATATGGCTATTGCCATAGCCCGACAGGGAGGTATAGGTGTGATACACAAGAATATGAGCATCAAAGAACAGGCCACCCAGGTAAAGATAGTTAAAAGAGCTGAAAGCGGCATGATATACGATCCTGTAACCATAGAGGAAACCAATACGGTGGGTGATGCCCTTAAGCTTATGAAAGAATACAAGATAGGAGGTATACCGGTAATTGAAAACAACCGCAGACTGGTTGGTATAGTGACCAACCGTGACCTGCGATTTCAGAGTAATATGAATAAGCCCATCTCTGAGGTTATGACCCGGGATAATGTAATTACAACCACACAAACCAATCTTGAGAAAGCAACCGATCTTCTACAGAAATACAAAATAGAAAAACTCCCGGTAATTGATAAAAACAAAAAGCTTATAGGTCTTCTTACATATAAGGATATTACAAAGGTAAAAGACAATCCATGGTCGTGCAAGGACGAAAAAGGACGCCTGAGAGTAGCTGCAGGTGTTGGCATTACCAGGGATTCGATCAGGAGAATAGAGGCCCTGCTGGAGGCAGGGGCTGATGCAATTGTGATAGATACTGCACATGGGTACACAAAAGGTGTATTCAGTTTACTGGCAAAGGCAAAGAAAATAACTAAAAATATTGATATTGTTGTCGGCAATATTGGAACGGCTGAAGCTGCACTTGCTCTTGCAGGTGCAGGTGCCGACGGGGTAAAAGTAGGAATTGGGCCGGGATCAATCTGTACTACCCGGGTAATTGCAGGAGTAGGCATACCGCAGCTGACTGCCATCTATGAAGTGGCAAATGCCCTAAAGGATTCAGGCATACCGGTAATA
>SLGC01000070.1 GCA_007123885.1 Bacteroidales bacterium
ATGGTGCCGGAAATTTTGGGGGAGATTGTTATCCAGGTCATACCATTTCCATATGATGAGGGTGGTTCAGATATTAAAATAATAAAAGTAAGAAAAAAAAATTAAGTACACGCTGTTTTACAGTATTTTGATAAAAATACAGCTACGAACACCTTCACTTCTGCCTCACCATTCTTTTAACGGTGCCTCAAGGTGAGTCAGAAGAGCGGGATCACTACCTGTGTCGAGGCCTGCCATTTCCTTTATTCATACCTCAGTGCCTCTACCGGGTTTCTCCTTGCTGCCCGCCAGGTCTGCCAGCCGGTGGCAGCCACGGTCACTGCCACGATAGCTGCCGCAGAGGAGAGCAGAATCCATGGATATAGCGGTAGCTTGTGGACACCGGGAAAAGCATTATGAACAAGCCATACCCCCGGCCATGCCAGCATCAGTGAAATAGCAAGCAGGATAAAAAATTCCCGGTTCAGTAAAAGGAAGATGACCCCGTCAGGGCAACCGTTTATCTTCCTGATCCCGATCTCTTTTGTCCGCCGCACAACGCTGAAGGATACCAGTCCCACCAGTCCGGTAACCGCCAGGAATATGCTGAACGCCGTGAACAGCAAGATCGCTTTTTTGATTGTCTGATAGCTCCTGTAGGCGTTTTCATTCATAAACGCAGATTCAAGCTCCTCTATCTCAAAAGGATCATCAGGGAACTCCCTGCTGAACTCAGATGCCAGGAGGCGGACCGCCTCATCGCGGTAACCAGGCAAATAGCGGAAGGCATATACCCGGCTGCCAGTCATCTCATCCGGTGCAAGCATAAGCACAACGGGATCAAGCGGGTTATGTATATCCATTACATGATAGTCGGCAACCACTCCTACTACTGTATAACTGTTATTGTCAAGACGCTTGCCCACGGGTTCGTCCCACCCGAAATAACGAACCGCCGTTTCATTGACAAGGCATGCATGGAGGATATCTGAAGGATGATCCCTTGAGAAACCACGACCATCGACCAGGGTAATACCAAGGTTGCCGGTAAAATCATAAGAAACCCTGTTGGGCCTGTATCTGACCCTGTCATCAGGGTCGCCCTCCTCCCAGTTGATCATGCCGCCGCCAAAATTCACAAAAGGCAGGTTATCGGACATGGATGCATTGAGGATTGCCGGGCTTTGCAACAACCGGCTCCTGAACTCTTCGAAACTGGTTCCCCCTGCCGGTGAAGTCAGCTGCACATAGATCATGTTTTTCCTGTCAAAACCTATATCTTTTGAAGTCAGATGGTTTACCTGTTTCAGGAAAAAGAGGCTGAGGCAGATGAGAAACACCGAGATTGAAAACTGCACAAGAACCAGGGCCTTGCGCAATTTTATCCGGTCACCGGCGGCTTTAAATTCTCCCTTGAAAAGATTTACAATACTGTTTGAAGACATCAGGAATGCCGGGTAAACACCTGCCAGCAATCCGATCCCCACCGATCCTGCTGTCAAAATCCCGGTCACCAGCCACTCCTTGTAAAAAGCAGGATTAATGGCAGTATCCATGATGCTGTTGAAAAAAGGCAGCAGCATTGACACCAGAAAGAGGGAAATTCCAAGGGCAATTACCGAAAGGACCACGCTTTCGCCGAGGAACTGCATAATCAGGCCGGGCCTTTTGCATCCGCTCATCTTTTTGATCGCTATCTCCTTTCCCCTTATTGATGAACCTGCAATCGAGAGGTTCACGTAGTTGAAAACCGACATCGAAAGGATGAAGATACCGATCAGTCCAAAAATCCAGATTATGTTATAGTAGTCGGGAACACTGTCGAACCTCATGCCGGCAAGGGTTCCCAGGCTGAGTCTATCCTTCTCCATGCCATCCCGCCCGGCAAAAAGGTCTTTTATTGCTGTTCCGGAGGCTTGCCTGTCAGCATCCACTCTCAGCAGTGCAAAGGTCATGAACGATGCCGGTGTGATGTCATCCGGGTCGATCCCTTCTGTTCTCAGAAGTGTTGGCAGCGATATGATGTATTCAGGGCGGATAGTCGAGTTAAGAGGCTGGTCGGCATAAACACCCGCAACAACGAGGTCATGCTTCCTGTCAAGTGTAACTACCCTGCCCACAGCACTGGACCCTTCAAACAACCTGCCGGCAAGTGTTTCCGAAATCACCACGGAGAATGGTTGTCCGAAATCATCAGGCGGTCGGCCATCAGTGAAGTGATAAGTAAAAACATCAAAAAAATTTCCGTCTGCATAGATCCCCCTGTCAATCCTGAATTGCCTTTCGGCGGAAACGGACAGGAACCTGTCGTCCGACTGGTAAACGGCTGTTACACTTTCAAAGTCAGGATAATCTTCTAATAGGGACGCCGTAAGCGGGGGTGTAAAAGGCGTGATGCTACCGGTCCCGGAATTAGGGGACGACAGTGCGATATCGCGCTGGACGATGTATATCCTGTCATAATTCTCATTCTCTTTATCCCAGCTAAGCTCATATCTTATAAAAAGAGTAACCAGGATAACCGCAACAAAACCAACCAGCAGGCCCAGCAAAGAGATCAATGATGTGAATCTGTTTTTCAGCAGGTTACGTATCGAAATTCTGAAAATAATATTGTTCATTTGTTTGATGTATAGTAACCATATTTAGCACCAGCCATAATTCAACCCCTCCTTTTTGCAGTTTTCATCTCCCCTGATACCTCTGGAAGGACCGGTCATGCCTAAGTGCCCTTAATTTAAGGAATTGCATAGCTTCCCGGCTTTATCCCGACCATCATAAAAGCACCTTTTCAGGCGCCTTTATCAGGTTTTCAGTAACGATGCTGCCGTCGAACAGGTTTACTACACGGTGGGCAAACTCCGAATCATGGATAGAGTGGGTAACCATTATGATGGTGGTGCCCTCCCGGTTGAGTTCGGTAAGCAGGTTCATCACCTCCAATCCGTTCCTGGAGTCGAGGTTCCCGGTAGGCTCATCGGCAAGGATCAGTTGCGGGTTTGCAACCACCGCCCTGGCTATTGCAACCCTTTGCTGCTGTCCGCCGCTCAGCTGCTGGGGATAATGGTTGCGCCGGTGACCGATCTTCATGCGTTCCAGCACACTGTTAACCATCTCTTTTCTTTTCCGGGCCTTAATCCTCATGTATACCAGAGGCAGCTCGACGTTATCCTGCACGTTAATCTCATCAATAAGGTTAAAGCTCTGGAATACGAATCCAACACTACCTTTCCTGATGTCAGTCCGCCGGCTTTCACTCAACCAGCCCACTTCACTGCCGTTAAAATAGTACTCACCGGCAGTCGGATTATCAAGCATCCCCAGGATGTTGAGAAGCGTTGACTTGCCGCAGCCCGAGGGCCCCATTACGGCGACAAACTCGCCCTTTTTCACATCGAGGTTCACCTGGTTCAGGGCAAGGGTTTCCACCTCATCGGTGCGGAATATCTTGTCAAGGTTAACAGTTTTAATCATCGGAACCCTTTTGGTTTGGTTAGTTTATTTTATTTCTTTCGGTTATTTCAATCTGTATGTATATATCACCCTTAGCCAATTGTGTGCCAGAACACTCTACTCTCTGTATATATGCAAATTTAACAAAATGACAGGAGCTGCTGTGTAAAATATTTTGACCTGCGGTGACAAATTTTTTGACACTTAATTATCACATATCAGTGATTTGTTCAGGCAACTACCCCATCATTTCTCTTTTCCTCTCATTTGCTGATAGGAGATTGATAGAAAAACCATGAAACAGTGTGTGGGGTCACATGACCTGCTCCACTTTCTCCTCTATTGTAATTTCCGCCTCACTCTGTAACAAGGCAATGATCAGTCTGGTCATTTTATCAATTATAGTTTCCATATGAGGAATATCCAGCTGTGAAAACTCATCCAGTACATTATGCATATAAGGGTAATTTCTAAAATCGAAAGTTGACACCGTATGAGATGGTATGTTGAACTCCATGTAGAACGGGTAATTGTCGGATCGCCTGAACAGGCCCATCCTGGTTTCAACCTCTTCAAAAACTATGAACTCTTCATTAAGCATGGTGTTTGACACTACTGCGAAATCTGACATATTAAAACCAGTAATATATACTTTCCCCGGACCGGCAGACAGGGGAACACCTATCATTTCAAAATTTATCATAAAAGAGAGGGGAATTTCGGCAGACTTCAGGCGTTTTGCCAGGTGCCTTGAACCTACCAGACCCGATTCCTCCCCGGTAAAGGCTACAACCAGTACTTTCCTGCTGAATTCATGCTTAAGCAGCTCTTCGGCAACCTTTAAAACAGCAGTTACCCCGCTTGCATTATCATTTGCGCCATTATAAATGGATGCAGTATCAGGAAAACTTCTTCCGAGATGATCAAGGTGGGCACCAATGAGTATGTACTCGTCCAACGGACTTTCCTTGTTCAGGATGCCCACAATATTATATGATTCGGCTCCGTATACATTCAGAGTGTCAAGGTAGGAATCATTGAAAAAAGGCGCGACACCCAGGCTCCTGAAATAATCCTCGACAAATGCAGTAGCTTTCCTCATGCCTTCCGAACCGGGTTTCCTGCCTTCAAATTCATCAGAAGATAATATTTCAGCCAGTTCAGCGACAGTTTTATATTGTCCGCTAAGGTTGTTACTGCCGGAAAGCAGAATGCAGCATATTACTATAAAACCTTTCATAAGCACAACAGTCCTTTCAATATTCATATAAACAAGCATTTTCATTATTCCAGGTTGAAGTGCAGCAATTGCACGTCCGGCTATTAATGCGGGACAAGTTATCAAATAAATCGGAAGTTCAATTCAGATGTCCTTGAATTTAATTAAACTTTGAGATCCACCGTCTAAGCAGGTGGCGATTCACTTACGCACTCCCGTATCATACAATTCGACATACCCGGTTAAAAAGTCGGCAACCTTTCATAACTCTTTCCCACTCAGAACAATTACAAAACAACATGATAGCTGAAAACCCTGCATCCCGCCGATCCATTCACTCTGGTGAACCGCCTATCCGGGTATTTCCTGCAAAACCGTTCCGGATATTGATATCCAGCTTTAAAGATCAATTGAGGATTTTTTTCTCAACTTTTTTTCAAAGCTGGCGGACAGGCCGGAAAATCAAATTTCCAAATTACTGGTTTAATGTTCATTACCATACACTATGCTAGAGAACGGGATTTATGGCATAATTTTTTCACTTTTATCATGTTGCATGACAAAACGATTAAAATAAAACCTCTATGAACCGGCTGAGATTTTTCTGCTGTTCTCTTTCCGTGATAATCTTTTCTTTTTGTTTACCGGCAACCGCCCAGACTGATACAACTACCTACCACATAACATTAAGGCAGGAAACGGTTAATAAAACCGGCAGGGATGTTACCGGCATGACTATCAACGGGACCATTCCAGGTCCTGTGCTTCGTTTTAATGAGGGAGATTATGCTGTTATTTATGTGGAAAACCAGATGGATGAGGAAACATCCATACACTGGCATGGATTCTTATTACCCAACTTTTTCGACGGTGTTCCCTATCTGAATACCCCTCCCATTATGCCCGGGGAAACATTCAGATATGAGTTCCAGCTTCGGCAGACCGGCACATTCTGGTATCATTCCCATACCATGCTCCAGGAGGAAATCGGAGTTTTTGCCGCTATCGTTATCGATGAAGCAGAAGACCCCCTTGATTACGACCGGGACCTGGTGCTGGTGGTGTCGGACTGGACAAATGAAAGGCCGATGACAATTCTTCGCAACCTTAAAAGGGGAAATGAATGGTATGATATTAAAAAAGGCACCGATACTCCTCTTAACCAGGTCATTGCAAGGGGCGCCCTTGGTGCACAGTTTAATTTCTGGCGGCAGCGGATGGGCGGTGCCGATATTTCCGATGTTGCCTATTCCGGTTTCCTGATGAACGGCGAAGAGAGACAGGAATATCCCGGTTTTGAGCCCGGGGAAAGGGTCAGGTTACGGGTAATAAATGCTTCTGCCTCCAGTAACTACTGGCTGACCTTCGGGGGCGGCGATCCGGTTCTGGTTTCTGCCGACGGATTGAACGTTGAACCGGTCAGGCGAGAGAAAACATTTATAGCAGTTGCCGAAACTTATGATTTTATAGTCACCATTCCCGATGATGGCCAAATTGAGTTCAGGGCAACCGTGCAGGATGGTTCCGGAACTACATCTGCCTTCCTGGGGAAGGGGG
>SLGC01000347.1 GCA_007123885.1 Bacteroidales bacterium
ATTATGGATGGGAAGCAATATGCCTTCCTTCTATCCTTTTCTGGTTGCCGGCTCCGTATTACTGCTGACTGTGGGTGTCAAGGATGACATCGTGGCTATGAGAGCCTCCAAAAAGTTTCTGGCACAGCTGCTGGCCGCAACCATGGTTGTTATTGGAGGAAATCTGCGGTTATACAGCCTTGATGGATTCCTGGGATTAAGCTATGTTCCCGAAGGGATTGCTATACTCTGGACAGTGCTTGCAATAGTATTTATTATTAATGCATTCAATCTGATAGATGGCGTTGACGGTTTGGCCGGTACACTTGCACTTGTTGGAGCCTTCTTCTTCGGGATATGGTTTGCAGTAAACGGACATATCGGTGAGGCATTACTTGCTGCCTCACTATGCGGGGCGCTGTTGGGGTTTCTCAGGTATAATATTTATCCGGCGCGAATCTTTATGGGTGACACAGGATCACTCATAATAGGTTTTATCCTGGCAGTTATGGCCTTCCGGCTAATTGAACTAAATGCCGTATCTACTGTGTTTACCTTTAAATCACCCACTGTTTTCGCTGTATCCCTTCTGATCATCCCCTTGTTTGATACTCTCAGGGTCATGCTCGTTAGATTAATGATGAGAAGGTCACCCTTCCAGCCCGACCGCAACCATTTACACCACAGATTAATTTTGTTAGGTTTCGGTCACCGCAATATATGCAGCTTTCTGGTCTATGCAAGTATTATTATCATTGCCCTAACGGTCTTACTGAGCCAGTCTGAGATCCACATTCACTATTTTTCCTTGCTCATCATGGCGGCAGTTGTCCTGCCTTTGGCTTCGATGATGAAAAGACTTCAAAAAAGTATTCGCATCAGTCTCACGCAAAGAAAGCAGGAATACCCCTCCTATTCCTTAAAAACAGGGATCAATTCCAAACGCCTGGCTGACTTCAGGGTGGATTTCAAAAAAAGAGCTCGCATTAACACCGGGGCTCCCTCTGCTATGCAAAAATCAATTAAGCATAATTTATGAGCATTCCTTGTAGGCACCCAGTTATGACTGGCTTGCAAGATTTGCACAAACCAGGAAGGGGATCGAACTCGAAAACAAAGATCGACATGAAGTGGGTAGCAGAAAAACTTGGATATTCAGACATAATTCATAAAACCTGGCCTTGATCAATAGACTGATGCGGCACCTATCTGCCAAAACTCCCTGCTGATACTTTCAAACCAGGCTTTTTGGAGTTTTAAAATAATGGCAACCAAAAGAGCCAGGCAACTCTGTCGGTTGGCAGACTCTCTATCTGAAATGTTAAAACTAAACGTTCAAGAGGTTCTAAAAACTCCTCCATTTAATCTCCAAAACCCGGTTTTTTGATTACCGGTCATTAACCTCCGGTGAACGAAATAAAAGGCCGGATAAACAGCCAATATCCATCGGAAATCGGGTATGTTCCACCTTGAACTGCGAATACCATCATCATATTTATATGCCTCTGACCTTATGATCAATACCAGGTCGAAAATGATGTAAATGTCTTATTCCGTTGGCCTTCCCGCGATTCCGTCTGACCTAAATTTCCCTCGTTTTTCGTGGCTCGGCAATCTTCGTTTTCGTACCTTTATTTCGGGAAGTGCAATCCTGCTGATTTAAAATCGGATTGCTTACCGCGATTAATAGCAGCGAAGTCATATGCATAATAAGTAATATATGGATGCCGGCATATTTGTTACCCTTAACGTTCTTCTTGCGTTCGCCACAAGCGCCGTAATTACTGCATATGATATACCTGTCATTATTTCACTTGCACGGAGTAAAAAGCTGGTAGACGAGCCTGACAACCAGCGGAAACTGCATCATCGTCCGGTTCCGGCACTTGGAGGCATTGCCATTTTTGTCGGAATTATTATTTCTTTCTCTCTCTGGATGGGAGGCAATATGCCAGCTTTTTACCCCTTTCTAGTTGCCGGATCTGTATTGTTGCTTACTGTAGGAGTAAAGGACGATATCCTGGCTATGAGCGCTCCAAAAAAGTTCCTGGCGCAATTCCTGGCTGCTTCGGTGGTCGTTATTGGGGGGAACCTCCGGTTATATAACCTGGACGGACTTCTGGGAATAATTTCATTCCCTGAACCAGTTGCCATCTTTCTGACCGTACTGGCAATAGTATTTATTATAAACGCCTATAATCTTATCGATGGAGTTGACGGACTTGCCGGGTCACTGGCACTGCTTGGATCAGTGTGTTTTGGGGCATGGTTTCTTATAAACGGACATATTGGTGAGGCCATACTCGCTGCTTCACTTTCCGGTGCGCTTCTGGGATTTCTGTATTACAACATATCGCCGGCAAGGATCTTCATGGGCGATACAGGCTCGCTTTTAATAGGCCTTACCCTGGCAGTGATGGCCTTCAGGCTCATTGAACTGAATGCCGCATCGGCTGTTTTTGCCTTTGAATCACCCACCCTGTTTGCCATCTCCCTGTTAATCATCCCGATATTTGATGCTTTACGGATAATCGTGGTAAGATTCCTCAGGGGAAGCTCGCCATTTTTGCCCGACCGCAATCATATACATCACAGGTTAATCAGTCTGGGATTCGGACACCGCAAAATATGCAGGTTTCTTGTATATGCCAATATAATTATCATCGCTTTTGCTGTCTTCCTTAACCAATCGGATATCCATTTCTACTTTTTTTCAATACTCGCAATGGCTGCGCTAGTCCTACCTTCGGCATCCATCCTGAAACGATTACAATACAAAATCCAAATCAAACACAGGCAAAGGACATTGCAAAAACCACTTCATCCGGTCAATTCCGGTGTCGGACCCCAACGGACATTTACTTTCAAGACGATTTTTAAAGAAAATAAAAGTGCAATTTAGAACTGAAACTACAATGGAAGCAGAGAATTGAATAGATCAGTTGAGATAACAGCTGAAGAGGTTGCATTTATATACAAAAAGCGCTGGGGGATCGAAATTTTGTTTAAGAAAGGAAACAGAACTTCCAGCTTAATTATTCTACGGCGAAAATGAAAGTGCTATTCGGAGTAAGTACAACACCCACTTCACCCTCTCCTATGCCCGGAAAATTCGTAAAGGTCCTGGTAAAGGTAGGTGAGTAAAAATTAATAATAATATATGTTAACATTGGAAGAAAAATTCCGGGAGCTTGATAAAAGAAACCAGGAAGCCTGTCTGGGCGGCGGAAAGGAAAGAATTGACAAGCAGCATGCTGGCGGAAAACTTACTGCACGGGAAAGAATTGAATTATTGCTCGACAGCGGCACATTTATGGAGATTGATAAATTGGTCAAGCACCGTTGCAGCGATTTCGGAATGGAGAAGAACAAAATTACCGGCGACGGTGTGGTTTCAGGGTACGGAAAAATAGACGGAAGGCTTGTTTTTGTTTTTGCGCAGGATTTCACTGTTTGTGGCGGAACCTTAGGCAGCGCCAATGCCGAAAAGATCACAAAGGTAATGCATATGGCCATGAGAATGGGGAAACCCATCATTGGCCTGAACGATTCGGGCGGGGCAAGGATCCAGGAAGGTGTGCAAAGCCTTGCCGGTTATTCCGACATTTTCCATCTCAATGTGAAAGCATCGGGAGTAATTCCCCAGATATCCGCAATACTCGGGCCCTGTGCAGGAGGGGCTGTATACTCCCCGGCACTGACCGATTTCATTATCATGACAAGGGAGAGCAGTTATATGTTCGTTACCGGTCCCGACGTCATCAAAGCGGTAACCCATGAAGCCGTTACCAAACAAGAACTTGGCGGGGCAATGACCCATAATTCAAAGAGCGGAGTAGCCCATCTCATTGGAGATGATGAGGAGCAGACCCTGATGATGATCAGGGAATTAACAGGTTTTCTCCCTTCGAACAACATGGAAGATCCTCCTCAGATGCCTGTCAACGACGACTTTAACCGCGAGGATGAAAGTCTCCAGAACCTGGTCCCTGCCAATCCCAACAAGCCATATGATATGATGACCATCATAGAATCGGTGGTTGATGATCATAATTTTTTTGAGATAATGCCCCATTATGCAAAGAACATTATAACAGGCTTCGGTCGGCTAGCCGGGCAGACTGTCGGCATAGTGGCCAACCAGCCCGCCTTCCTTGCCGGCGTACTCGATATCAATTCATCGGTCAAGGCGGCCAGGTTCGTCCGTTTCTGCGATGCATTCAATATACCTCTTATAACCCTGGTCGACGTTCCGGGATTTCTGCCCGGTACCAACCAGGAATTCGGGGGCATAATCAAACATGGCGCCAAGCTCCTGTATGCCTACTCTGAAGCCACCGTTCCGAAAATAACCCTGATAACCAGGAAGGCTTACGGGGGTGCATATGGTGTGATGGCTAGCAAACACATAGGCGGCGATGTTAATCTTGCCTATCCGACAGCGGAAATTGCAGTAATGGGCCCGGAGGGGGCAGTTAATATCATTTTAAGGCATAAGATATCGGATGAAGAAAAATCCCGCGCAGTCGAGGACTACCGTGATGCCTTTGCAAATCCATACAAAGCCGCAGAATTCGGTTATATTGACGAGATAATTTATCCCCGCGAAACAAGAAAGAAACTGATTTCTGCCCTTGAAATGACCCATAACAAATGTGTTTCAGGGCCTTCCAGAAAACATGGCAATATACCTCTTTAAAAAGAGAGTAGTACTCAAAAGGTTAAAATTATTATTGAAACACCCTCAACAGGCAAAAAGATAAAGTTTATTAAAACCACAGGTGAGAAAATAGTGCTAACCGAGGCGTTGATTGAAAAGTCGAAAAAAATAGACAAGTCAGAAAATCCTGCAATCTACTGGACCGCAGCGCGATTATGGGCTTTCCAACTTAATCCGGCTTCCGGTATAAATTGATATTTATTTGACAGATTTTTAAATTTAAACAAAATGATTTAAATTAGTCGTTAATTAATAGTTCAGATAGTAATATATATTGAACCTACACAACTAAAGCGCATGCGATTTATGTATATAAATAAATTCTCTGGTCTTTTGTGGACCCTGATGGTTGCTGTTTTAATTTCATCCTGCATCCCCCAGCGTAAAATCAAAATTTTACAGGACAAGCAGGAACTGGGAGATGAAATAACCGGCGTTGAAAGGAAATACACACTAAAACCCGGAGACATCCTTCATGTCAGAGTAATGACCACCAATACCGAAATGGCTGAATTGTTTAACATTGGTGAAACGAGGAACGTCTTCAGGACAACCGGCGCTGACGTA
Organism: Bacteroidales bacterium; assembly: GCA_007123885.1. Classification (GTDB taxonomy): domain Bacteria; phylum Bacteroidota; class Bacteroidia; order Bacteroidales; family PUMT01; genus PXAP01. Next base: position 5,267 of record SLGC01000347.1, read on the forward strand.
GGCGACCCGCTAATGTATTTATATGGATACAGCATTAACCAGGAAGGGAATATTCAGTTGCCCGTTATCGGGGATATCAGGGTTGCAGGGTATACCATTGAACAGGTACACCAACTTATTTATGAGCGTACAAAGGATTACCTGCTGGATGCCTCCCTGTCGGTCAGGCTGGTTAACTTCAAGGTAACAGTACTGGGTGAGGTCAACCGGCCCGGTACATATAACATTTATGACGATGAATTTACAGTTATTGATGCCATTGGCGTAGCCGGTGACATGACTGACTATGGCAACCGCAGGGTGCATATAATACGCAGAACAGATCAGGGACGCCAGTTTTTAAGGCTGGATATAACCGACCGTGAGGCTGTTACTTCCGGATTTTATTATCTGCAGCCCAATGACGTTGTATACGTAGAGCCTATGCTGGCAAAACGTTTCAATCTTGCGCAATTCCCTTTTGCAGTATTTTTCTCTGCCATATCTACAGCAATTTTGCTTCTTAATTTTATGAATTGAAACAGTCTGATTATGAAAAATCAAGATGAAATAGATTTTAAAAAACTATTCCTGAAATATCTCCCCAATTGGCCTTTATTTCTTGTGTGTATAGGATTGGCTCTTTTGTCAGCTTATATATTCAATGCATTTTCGGAACCGGTGTATCTTGCCAGAACCACCATCCAGATAAGTACAGAAGGTGCACCAAGCACAATTTTGCCTGATAATGGAAGGGCAAGAAACCGGGAGAATTGGCAAAACGAAATAGCGATTCTGCAATCACGCTCACTTATGGAGAGGGTTTTGGAAAATATGGAAACAGGTGTATCTTATTACAAAGTTGAACCCATATTGGGTATAAACAGCCGTCGGGAAATTTTTAAAGATTCCCCCTTCCGGGTAAAATGGGATAACAACCATTCACAACC
>SLGC01000424.1 GCA_007123885.1 Bacteroidales bacterium
ACTTGAAACGATAAACACTATATATTCATAAATGTTCAATTAAAAATAGAAAAAACTAAACAAAAAAATTAACTCTGTATATTTCTCAAAAACGAGAGGAATTTATAAATTGCGTTCTTGCAGTTTTTTACCCAAAGTAATCAGGCACCAATAATTACAACCCATATGAAAACTATCAATTACCTGTTCCTGTTTCTGTTCCTGTTCCTTTTCATGATCTAAATCCTGATAATACGATAATATATATAAGTAATGAAACATTTAGACGACATATTACAATTAGGAAATCCTTTACTTTACGAAGGTTGTAAACCTGTTTTGAGATCTGAATTACCGTTAGTAGGAGATTGGGTTGCAGATTTGCACAATGTTATGGAAGAAATCAGAGCAAAATATAATTTTGGTCGTGCTATTGCAGCGCCACAGATAGGCATTATGAAACGGTTAATTTATATGAATATTGAGAAGCAAATTGTTTTTATAAATCCCGAGTTAAGGGATTTAAGTGACGATACTTATGAACTTTGGGACGATTGCATGTGTTTTCCAAACCTTCTGGTAAAAGTTAAAAGGCATAAACATTTGACAATAAAATATTTGGATGAAAATTGGCAACCACAAGAATGGAAAATGACCAATGGCTTATCTGAGTTATTGCAACACGAATATGACCACTTGGAAGGTATTTTATGCACTATGAGGGCAATTGATGACAAATCTTTTAAATGGCGACCATAACGGACCTCACCACAGGTTCTCCCGGGAGTTCTCCATTATATCCCAAAATGGTTGCCAGTCCAGGTTCGATCACTTTCTGGTTTAACAACAAATAGAATGCGAAAAAGCTGCGGGCGATTGAAAAAACCGCCCGCAGGAATATACATGATTCATAAATTTCGGATCGGATCGATCAGTTAAGAGCCGGCGTAATGACGATTTTCCTGAAGTCAATCGGGCCATGATCTCCCTGGAGCATTATGGGACCCGGTTCGCCCTCGTTACTATCAAGTGAGCCACCGGTTATTCCGGGGATAGGCCGGTTGGAAATAACTTCAATGCCATTATGTACAACAGTTACATGCCGCCCCACGAGGGTGATCTCAAAAGTTTGCCATTCACCTGCTTTTTTGGCTGCATTGACAGACGGCTCAATGAACCCGTAAACACCACCGATCATCAGGTCACTGATATCCCGTTGGTAATTGTCTTCAATCTGAACCTCATAACGACCGCGGAGATAGACCCCGCTGTTGCTTCCTTCCGGATATCTGAATTCAAGGCTGAGTTTAAAATCATCGAATCTCTCCTTGGTAACAAGATTGCCTCCAACCTCTTCGTTTACCAGTACCCCGTCTATCATCCGGAACTTGTTGTTTTCCGGAATTATCCATCGTGACATATTATCATCCAGCAGGTTTTTTGGTGCTCCCCAAACCGGCGGTTCTTCCCTGGTGAGACTCGGCGCCCTTACGCCGGTCCAGTGAAGTGTATTGCCGTCAAGCACTTTGTATCCGGTCAGCCTGTCATTCTCAAGTGTGAATTCAAAGTAGATATCATCTATATCCATCCATTGCGGCGGAATGGTAAAATGATATTTCCCGTTCTCATAGTGAACCTCAGAAACCGGACGGGCGCTCCCTTCATATCCTACATAATAACCGATAAGAGTAGCAAAACCGGATCTTCTCACTTCAAGCCATCCGGGAAATCCTGCGGCATCCATAAGGCCATGCCGGAAAAGCCCGAGTCTTTCAAGTTCTGCGTCTTCAATGACTACGGTTAGATTCCACCGGCCGATCACTTCCGAACCGTTGCGGGCAGCTTGTGCACAGGCTGAAGCATGAATGGTCAAAATCAAAGCCAGGATAAATAAGGCATTTCTGAATATTTTCATAATGATTTAGAATTAATTAAAACAATACAGTGCATGGGACAGATATTAAAAAAATAACCCGCTCAAATATACATTAAATTTTTTCTGCGTAAAATTACACACAGACGGATGAAAAAAATTTTATGTTAAAGCGAAGCGGTTCCTCCTGTCAGTCAAATTTTTGTAACTTTTTCACGAAATTTTGACTCTTGTTTTTACAGGAGAAATCTACATAAAATAGATCATTGGTGAAAATTTTTTTGCCGTTCCGGTATTATTAAAACTCAATATGCTGAATTTTATCCTGAATAAGCTAACATTACGATATTTAAAACCGTATAAGTTGGTAATTAATTAAAAAAAATGCAATATTTGATTTTAAATTCAGGCAGTCTCAGCTGATTTGCCATGTTTTGGAACTCATTGATCAAGAATGCCATACCGACAGGGGAGCACCAATGATTTAAAAATACCAGAAAAATGAATGAAACCATTGAGCAAAGAATATTCAATTGCAGCCGGAAACTCTATAATATGGCGCCATGGAAATACATGCTGGAAACCGATGTTTTTGGCATTAAGATCCCTGGTAAAAACAAAATCTATTTTGTCAGTATCATGGGTTCTGCCCGCGAAATGTTTGCTATTTCCGCATATGAGGGGGATATTGGCTTGCAGATGTTCTGGGAGCTTCAGGAAAAAAATTCAGGTCTGCAACCCTGGGCGATTTTTGATATTCCGCATATGATGCTTTCTTTTCAGGAAAAATACACCGCCGAATCTGACAGACTGAATATATTTTTGCCCGAAGGTGTCAACACGGATCAGGAATTTGTTCCCGTTCTTGATAAGGTCGTTCCCGGACTTGTTTATTTTCCTCCTGAGGGAACAGACCTGGATGATTTTTTAGTTATTCTTGAACAATCTGCCGAAATACTGGAAAGGGCATCTGAGGATAAATATTTTTTGATGCCCGAAGGTTTTGATGATGACGAATACCTGGTACGCGAATCCAGGTCTTACCCTTCCGGGGAAAAGTGGAGTGATTTTTACAGGAAGATACCCCCGAGGAATATTTTTTATTCCAGGAAATATTCTGAAGGGCTGCTAACCAATCTTTTAAGTATCCGCAAAACAAATGATATCTACCAGATTGACCTGGTAATGTTGCCTAGCCCGGTTCTGGACAAAGGACCCAAAGGATATTTCGCATATGCGCTGCTTATAACAAATTCTGAAACCGGTGCTGTTGACGGTTGCAAACTGCTGACGCCTTTTCCAAACCTTCATTCCATGCAGGAGTCCGTACCTGAACAGGTGCTTAAGTTGCTGAACAGAATGACCCGGATTCCACGGACCATGGAGATAAGGACTGCATTGCTGGATGCTTTACTCACCTCTTTTCTGAAGAAAGCCGGTATTGAGATAAGGAAGGTAAATAAGCTTGAAAGTATCGATAATGCAGTCAACAGCCTCGTGTCGCATTTCAACAGAAGCATTTGATTTGAGACAATTTTAGTATTGCCACCATATGTGAATCACCACCTGCTAGCAGGTGGCTTCTTGATACTCTCACGTAAATTAAGTCTCCTGGCAATAACTGCCGTCTCTTAATTCACCCCTAACATGCCGTCTGTACTAATGCAATAAAGGTGTTCGAATCCGCGAAGGTATATTTTCCCGTTGCTGATGGCGGGTGAGGCAAACATCCCTTCTCCAAGGTCATTTTTGGAAATATGCTGAAATTCCGGCCCCGGCTTTATTACGGTTATTACCCCATCATCATTGGGAATGTAAATCAGTCCATCCGCCAGCACGGGTGAAGAGTACTGGCTTCCAAGGTTCTCTGTCCACATTATGTTGCCGGTTGCAGGTTCAATACAGTGTACCAGGCCGTTTGTCATGGTTGTAAAAAGATATCCGCCGGCAATTAATGGGGAGGGCACATAAACCGCGCCACTTGTTGATTCCCACACTACATGGCTTTCGGTTACATTGCCGCTGCCATCGGGCTTAATGGCTACAAGGATCCTCCTGGGCCAGGCACTGCTCATAAGTACCAGTCCTGATTCTTCATCATAAACCGGGCTCGAGCAGAAGTCAGTCGAAGGACCCTCTACGAACCAATAGCGGGAGCCGTCATCGGGATTATAGGACGAGATCTGCTGGTTTCCGCCAAATATCATTTGTGTTTTGCCGGCCATTTCTCTTATGATTGGTGTACTGAAACTGTGTGCAGGATTTTCATCATGCAGCACTTTCCATACTGTTTTGCCATCTTTGCGGCTTAGGGCGGCAGCAAAAGATTCGCCACGGGGACTGTTGCCGTTGATAATTACCATGTCCTTGTAAAGTATTGGCGAGCAGCTGTAACCATGGGGACTAATGAATGTACCCGGGCGTGCCAGCCAGATCTGGTTACCGGCAAAGTCATAAGCTGCAACAACCACATCCTTGTCATCCAGGAAAGAGACATAGACAAGCGAGCCATCGGTAACAGGTGTGCCCGAGGCATAACTGTTGTCCCTGTGTTTGGCTTCGAAGGGGCCTTTCACTACCGTTTGCTGCCACAGAAGCTGGCCGCTTCCTGTATCATAGCAAAGAAGTGATTTATCCTGGGATTCATTAAAGGCCGTGGTAAGAAAGAGCCTGTTCTCCCATATTACAGGCGAAGAATAACCATTGCCGGGAACCGGGGTTTTCCATACAACATTGGTGACCGAGTCCCATTTAACGGGCAACCCGGTTTCGGTGCTTGTACCATCTCCGCTGGGACCGCGCCATCCCGGCCAGTTTTGCGCCCGGGCGCCGGGTATGATATTTATGATCAGTAAAAGGATAAGGCTTAAGGATCTGAGATTTTTCATTTTTGATTAGTATTAATAATTGTTCACATAATAAGTCCGCCATCCTGTTTCAAAACCGGTTAAGAAAAAAAACAGCCATCATCTCCTAAGGGGGAATTTCTTTTTGAATTAACGGATGCAGATGGGGAAAAAACAGAGTTAATTTTATCCAAGACCGTAAGGTTCAACCATATTGGGATGGGGAGTGAAATTGAACCGGATATCCTTTATATCGGATCCCAGCACCCTTATCTTGTCGGGGTCACCCTGTCCCATTCCTGCTTTGTTCATTGCTGAGAAGTAAAGTATTTCAGCCGGATCGAAACCCATAATTTTTGTAGTCAGTGTGTCGAGCGCCAGTGAATCAAGGCTTGCCAGTGCCACACGGGCATCAACCGGGGTTCCGCGCACAGGTCCGTTACCTTCCATGGCCTCAAATCCGTCAATTACACCAAGATCGGGATATATTTCCCTCGCAAGAGTGAACATGTTATAATGCAATATGGTATTCTTGCTCCTTACCTGGGTCTGGTGGAAGTCCCGCTTGTCATTCTGCTTGTAGTCGAACAGCGGTGCACCAAGAAGGATATTTTTTAAAGCCAGTGTTACAAGCACCCGGTCATGAGTCTTCATTTTTGCAGCAGATATAAGGTACTGGTCCCGGTCAAAAAAGGTGGAAATGATACGGACAGGCAGGGGAACGTTTTCGGCACCTATCACATACCGGTAAACATAGGGATCTTCATTTAAATCGCGCAATTTAATTCCATACTCTTTTTCCAGCGAAAGGTAACCGTAATTCTCAAAGCCGGCCATGGTACCATTTCTCGATATTGTCGATTCGCCAACCACGATGGGTCCTTTCCAGCGGGGCCTGAGAAAATCCAGGATACCTCTTACAGAATCAACATGGGTTGCACACAGGGGCACATCGGTAACCACCATATTGGGCTTGACCAGGATGCGTTTTTTACCTTCCAGTGAGGCCATGATATTATCTTCCATGAGCATCAGGGCCTTATATGTGTTATCCCGGCAGTCGTCGCCTTTGATCAGGCTTACGTCGGCAGGATTCCGGACTTTGGGAAATATGCCAGAACCCTGGATGGCTGATGGAGCAGCGGATTCGGATCGGAAAATATATCCGGGAAGAAAAAAAGCCATTGAACCAAATCCCAGTTGTTTTAGCAACAGGCGCCGGTTTTTTAAAAACTTGTAATTTTTCATATAAGACAGCATTTAGTTTTTCATTCCAATAAACAGGAAATGTACTTGATGTCAAAAAACTCCCTTGCTCCTGAAAGATAGTCTTTTATGGTTAATCAGGATGCATTATCATTATGATCATACAGACGGAGGTAAATATAATTATTTTTTGATTTAAATTGTTTTGGCAGCTATATTCATAATCCTGTTATTGACCCTGACCCGGACTTTTTCCTGATA
>SLGC01000041.1 GCA_007123885.1 Bacteroidales bacterium
CTCCGGTCGTCATCTGTTCTTATTCAGGAAACAGTTCATGCAAGTTTCAATTCAAATTCAAGTTACCGGCATATATATTTACCATCCAGGGTTCTGAATAAGGTTTGAATTCGTATTCATCTCATTCAGGTCGATGGGCCAAAGGTGGTCGGTAATCGTAAACCTCCTCGATTGTTTAACCTCAAGGTTAAAGAATTCAGCACCTGTTTCACCCTGGTAGTTCCAACCCCATATAGGAGTCGAGAATTCCATAACGGCTCGCTTGGTCCTTATCATATCCCAAAACCTTTGTCCCTCGAAAGCAAGTTCAATGCCTCTCTCATGCAATATGATATCACGCATTCCCTCTTTTGTCTTATGCTTGTCAACATTTCTTACAATGTACGCGTCAGACCATACATCCTGTACGTCGGGAATTCCTGCACGTCTGCGGACAACATTAATTGCTTCATACACTTCTTCTGTAGGGGCACTGTTGTATTCATTGAGTGCCTCTGCCTTCATCAGGTACAAATCGGCCAGACGTATAATGGGATAAGGGTATTTGATGGTTCTCTGCCACGCACCCGATTTCGATTCGGGATGTACAAACTTCTTAACGCCAATGCCGGTTTCATAGAAATCGGTGCTGTGTTGAGCAGAATTGTATCCTCCGTCGCTGCGTCCATACATCATAGTATTTATCCTTACGCTGTGCGTGCGCCAGTATCCTCCGGTAATCGCAAGGTTGGCATAGAAACGGGGCTCCCTGTTCAGATAAAGATTGACTGTTTCTGCACCCGGCTGCATTATGCCGGCAAGATCCTGGTATTCCGGATCATCGATACCGGGAACCCGGGTTAAGTTCCATTTCGTTGACTGATCGAACGACAGGTCCTCGTCAATAGGTACGCCATTCGCTGTATAGTATCTTTCAGCCATCCTGTAGGTCGCACCCAACCACTGCCATGAAAATGACGGGGTGTTTGTTACGCCCCCTCCATAACCTTCGGGCAATCTCATATTTGAGGAATGGGCCAGTTCTCCCTGGTCATATACATCAATGTTGGAAAACCCCCACACTACTTCACTGTTCCAGGGATCAGTTATGACCATTCTCAGATCATAATGGGTTTGCATATTGTCAGTGTTTATTTCGTAATCATCCCTGTCGAAAACATACACCGGTTTGTTATATCTGTACAATGAAATACCGTTTGACTCTGCGGCCTTGATGGCTTCGTTCACAGCATCCAGTGCATCCTTCCATTTTTCCCTGTCATATGTCAGGGGAAAGAAAGGCTGCCCGTCATGGTCATTAAAATCGCCGAAGTATTCCATATTGCCGTTAAAAAAATCACTGGCTCGAAACAACATTATCCGGGCCTTTATCGACTTCGCTACCACCTGGTCAACCTGTCCCAGCAGGGTTACCGGGGCACGCTCCATCAGGTCGGGAATAGCCTCATCGATCAGGCCGATAATATAGTCGAAACATTCCTCAACTTTTGAGCGTTTCTGGAACAGCTGTTCTTTTACAGCATCAGGCGGTATCATCACATCGGCAATGACTACGGGTCCATACATCTGTACCAGCAGAAAATGATAATAGGCTTTGAGAAATTTGACCTGTGCCTTCCAGTTTCTTCTCTCATCTTCAGACAAGTCGGGAACTTTGTCTATATTTTCGAGAAATACATTGGCCTGCCTTATGGCTATATAGTATGGTCTTCCTCCATTATTGCCGGACCAGCTTCCAAGGACCGGTGAAGAGGCTGACTGCAGACCCCTCATAATCCTGGTACCCCGGAGGTTTCCGGTATTCTCATCGAGATCCAGACGGCCGAGCCATTCGTCGCCTGCAATCCATAGTGATTCATGGGTTCTTTGTATCCTTGGCAGGTAATGGTAAACCTTTGCAAGAGCATCCCATGCTTCCTCCTGTGTTTTAAAGAGGTCTTCCAGCGTCAGCGTATTATCAGGAACTACATTCAGATAATCGGAACATGATTGTACGGAAGTGATAATGCAAAGTACTATCAATAGTTTTTTAAATATCTTCATAAAATATTAATATTAATTAATCGGTTTGGTGCTACCTATCATGATCTTTATAGCTGCTGTCATGGATGGTCCCACCTCCGGATTAATGATTGTCAATAGTTGATAAATCATTGGCTTAATGCCTGTAGTTAGAATGACAGCTGAACACCTACATTGAACCTCTTGTTGGGTGGATAGCCAAGTCCGCCGCTCCCCATTTCAGGATCCCATAGCTTGAAAGGACTTATAACGAAAAGGTTTTGCGCGCTGACATATAAACGGCTGCCTCTCATTCCAATCCTGTTGAAGGAACCCTGAGGAAGATTGTAACCCAGTTCCACAGTTTTTAACCGGAGAAATGCTCCGTTTCTCATCCACCAGGTAGATACCTGGGAATTATTAGGCAGAGGCTCGGTCGACAATCTCGGCCAGAAGGCAAAGACATTCGGGTTGGTTTCGCTCCAGTAATCCTCTGCTATTATTGAAAGGGCATTTCGCCTTGAGGCAAAAGGGGCAATTCCGTTACCGTCAGTTCCCGGGTTGATAAATATTGAAACACGTGCATTACCCTGGAAGAAGAATGAAAAATCAAAATTCCTCCTTCCGCCGGAAAGTCCAAAACCATACTGGATCTCGGGGATTGTGGGATATCCGAGTGCTACCATGTCATTGCTGTTGATAATTCCGTCGCCATTGATATCCTTGTATTTGATATCGCCTGCCTGATAGGTTCCAAAGTCCTGCCCTGGCGAATTGGAGATTTCATATTCATCAACAAAAAGCCTTTCTGCAATCAATCCCCATTGCTGATTAATCGGATGGCCGACCCTTTTAAGGTATGCGTCGGCATAATCTCTCTCATCAAGCTCAATGAATTTGTTTGTTGCAAAGGTGAAATTCATCCTGCTGGTCAGCCACCAGTTGTTCGGTGAACTATATTGATAGTCGAGTGACCCCTCGTAGCCCCATGATTCCACTTTGCCAACATTGCCGCTGATAGCTGCTTCCAGTCCTGCTGTTGAGGGGAAATTCTGCCGCTGCAGATATATCTGTTCCCTTTTATCGGAGAAGACGTCGGCCTGCAGTCTCAATGATTCATTCAGGAAACTGAGTTCTACACCAAAATTGGTTTTTGTGGAAATTTCCCATGTGATATCGGGATTGGCATACCTGTTGATATTATAGCCACCGTAGGAATTCATAAACGTGGAACCGAATCTGTAACCGGCTCCGCCCTTATTTATATCCGATAGATAAAAGAAGCGGTCAGCTCTTCCGGCTATGGCATCATTACCGACGGTTCCATATGTACCCTTGAGCCTGAAAGTGTTGATTACATTCCTCATGGGATCCCAGAAATCCTCGTTGGAGACAATCCAGCCTCCCCCCACTGAAGGGAAGAATCCAAACCTCTTTTCGCCGCTGAATTTTTCGGAACCGTTGTAGCCGTATGTGAATTCAAGGTAGTAGCGCCTGTCATAGTTGTAAGCCATACGTCCTGAATTACCCATATTCCTTTCGGGAAGTGTCTCATATATAGAGAAACTGTTTCCTGCCGTAAGAAGGTATTCTTCAAACATACCAACAGTCATGAGCCCAAGGGTATGTCTGCCAAATTCCCGCTCCCAGTTAAGCCGTGCTTCGTAATAGTAGTGACCGCTGGCATCCCGTCCGGGTTCTACATCTCCCAGGAATGACTGGCCGGAGGTTGGGTTGAGACTGAAAAGAGAATAATCACCTGTGATCTGGTTGTAGGTTTCCAGATCATAGTAAAAAGGATTGTATGTTCTCCGGCTGGAATAATGACTCCATGTGTTCACGGAAGCCTTTCCCTGGAATATGAGTCCCTCGGTCAGGAAGTCAAGTTCCTGGGTAAGTGTTGCCATAACAGTTATGGAACTCTGGTTCCTGTCCTCATAACCACGCACCATCTCCGCATATGGATTTTGTTTCATACTCCCGCTCGCAAAAGTGTTACCAAAAAGAATATGATCGGTGAATTCGTTTGCTGCGTCCGGGACGAACGTCGCAGGAAAATCTACGGGATTCGCGTTCATCACCATGCCGAAAATATCGCTGGCGGACTGGTATGGGCCGGTATATCTTTCAAAACGCCCTTGCAGCCTCGTATCAACAGTAGTGGTAGGGCTCAGTTTCAGGACGACATTGTTTCTTAGTTGCGCCCTGCTGATATTTATATTGTTGTTGAAATTATTCCTGTCGTCAACTTTCAGCAGACCGGTTTCATTTTCCATAGTACCTGCCACAAAAAAGGTAGCAACCTGTCCTCCACCGGAAACATTGAAGTTCGCCTTCTGGTTCATAGTTGTTTCCTTGAACAGTTCATTATACCAGTTAACATTTGGATAGATCATTGGGTTAACCCCGTCTATGGTTGACTGGATCTGCTGTTCACTGTAAAATGTGCCAAGCAGTGGGTTTCTTGAAACCCTTGCCTGATTGTAAAGTCTCATATAATCAACGCCATCCAGCGGTTCATTCATCATTGTAGGAGTCGCCACATGAGACTCAAGTCTTACATTTATCCTTGTAGGACCTTCGCGTCCGGATTTTGTAGTGACAAGTATAATACCGTTTGCCCCTCTGGCTCCGTACAGTACAGTCGCCATGGCATCCTTAAGTATAGAAAAACTTTCGATATTATCGGGCTCCATCCTTGCCAGTTCATTAGTTGAAGCTTCAAACCCGTCAATCAGGATAAGCGGATTGGTTTTATATCCAAACGTTGTTACGCCCCTTACGAAAAACTGTGCGTTATCGGCGCCAGGCTCACCTGATGTCTGATAGGATATAATTCCGGGTATTGCACCGGCCAGTGCCGTTGTAAGGTTCGACGAGGGTTGGTTCAGATCTCTTACTCTCAACGATTCGATTGAAGCAATTACACTTTCCCTCCTTTGCACACCGAATGCAACCACCTGCACCTCCTCAATTGCAGTCTCATCATCATAAAGTATTACGTCAAGAACATTACGGTCCCCAACAATGTGTTCGACTGAAGATTTTCCGATAAACGAAAAAACCAAGGTGTCACCTACAGAAACAGCCAGGGAAAATTCACCGACGGCGTTGGTTGCTGTACCGCTTGTCGTCCCTTTGATCACAACAGATGCTCCGGGTATTCCCCGTCCGACGTCATCTTGCACAAAACCATGTATAATTTTTGTCTGGGAATAACCTAAGTAAGGTATTAACAATAAAAAGAGAGTCAGAATAGAAAGTTTTAGTCTCATAAGTTAAATTGGATTTCTTTAAAATAATATATCAGTGTTCACACTTTGTATACCTCCGGGAGACGGTATGCCGACCCCGGCTGTCAAACCGGTAAATGTGAAAAGCACTTCGTCCGGTTATAGAATCTTTTTAGATCAGTTCAGGCATGAGTATACCTGCCAAGTACGTAAAATCCATTCCTCAAGCAACAGGAATAATGATTAGCCACTTGTCAAAATTGAATGCCCTATTCTAAAAATAAGGGGGATACTGCGATGGTTTTGAAAACCATCTGAATGCCATACGGCTTTTGGAGTTAATATATTTAGTCAAGTTACATCATAGGCAAATCAAGGGTTAGGTTAGTAAAGATGTTTTAATGGTTTTTAATACGAGGTTATATAGTCATCCAAAAAGTGGAATATTCCCGGCTCAAATGTGCTGAATGTTTTACTTAAAAATCCTGACTTTTGACAGCAACCCTTAATTAGTCGGACTTTTAGTCCTCGTGTTTTATAGCCGCTTCCTTTTGGATTCCTTTAAACACCTCGAAAACACATCATCAAACGACCTGCTAATGAGGGAGTAGATCAATATAAAGCTCAATCTACAGTTCGGCTGCAAAGATGATTGATGTGCCTCGGCAAATTTTATTTGAAAATCAGCCGATAAATATTATTTCCGTATTTTTATCCCTGTTGTTAGATTTATGTTTATAAACATAATATTATCATAAGGGTTGAAACCTTTTGGGGAGCATCCCGCTGAAAAAATTCGGCTTTTCCCGTTTTTTTATTCCAGTCTGCATGACGTATCCTGCAAAATATCTTTCAATAATTTGTTCTGTATTTACCGTTTTCGCTTGCTTATCCACCCTGGAAGCTGCCACACAGA
>SLGC01000386.1 GCA_007123885.1 Bacteroidales bacterium
ATTCCGGGTCGTAACAAGCTCGACGGGAACTTCATCTGCATGACGCAACCTGTTAATCATGTAACCGGCCACCGGATTATCATTGTTTATTTCCGAACCGAGCAGATAGATCCGGGATGCGCCTTCAAGTTGCCCCAGTGGTGTGGCAGAAGCCACATTGTCATAATGTTCCCCACCCAGGTAATGGAAACTGTTGATATTGGCAGTGCCGAATCCAACCCGGGCCAGCTTTTGCACAAGGTAAAGCTCTTCTATTGAAAGACGCGCCCCTGCATAGAAGGCAATTTCTTCCTGCTTTGTCTTTCCTGCCTTCTGCATTATCAGATCAAAAGCCTGCCGGAATGATATCTCTGTAAATTTACCATCTTCCCTTAAAAGCGGCCGGCTTATCCTTTTCCTGTCGTTCATGTATTTATAACCGAATTTCGGATACCGGCATATGCTTCCATCCACGTTCACGAGGCCGTTCCTGCCGGTGACCCTCATCACATACCCTCCCTTGTGATGTAAAGTGATACTGCAGCCGATGGAACAATAATTGCAAATTGTATCGACAGTATCCCATTTTACCGGTGCGGGTTTGAAGGATACATTTTCGGTAATTGCACCGGTAGGGCATGTCGAAATACAGAGCCCGCATGATTCACATTTTGAATCCAGCAGGGAGTCGCCCAGGCTCGGTGCAACATACGTATCAAATCCGCGGTTCACAAGTCCCAGAGCGTTTGCCCCGGCCAGCTCCCTGCAAATTCTCACGCAGCGTGCACAAAGTATGCATTTGTTGTTGTCCATCTCTATCAGGGGGTGTGAAAAATCTATTTCAAATTGCTGAAAGTCCCCCTTGTATTTATCCTGTGCTGCGCCGTACCGGGTAGCATATTTTTTCAGGTCGCAGGTATAGAATTCACTGCAGCCGCATTCAATGCAGCGCCTGGTTTCGGTGATGGCAATCTCTTCACTGTTATAACCCAGTTCAACCTCATCGAAATTGTTCCGCTTATCCGGATCCAGAACCGGCATTTCCTGGCGATACTGCTGCCGGTAACGTCCGGCAAGCTGGTCGGCCGTGAATTCGCCAAAGTTATCCTTCCTGCTTATGAACTCTTTATTTACAGGCACAGGGTCCTCTCCGGAAAGAAACTGGTGACAGCTGTCTGCTGCCAGACGTGCTTGTGCAATTGCCTCTATGATGGTTGCAGGTCCGCTGACACCGTCACCCGCAGCAAAAACAGAAGGAATTCCGGTCTGCAGCGTGGCAGGTGAAGCTGATATATCCCCCCACTTGTTTATTTCAAGTTTTCCGGTTTCAGCATGTCTGTTGATGTCATCCATGAAATCGACTTCGGTTTTCTGACCGATGGCAGCCAGGATATAGTCGATCTCAAGGTCAAATTCTGATCCTTCAACAGGCACCGGCCTGCGCCTGCCTGAAGCATCCGGCTCGCCAAGCTGCATCCTGACACAGGTTACGGTATCCACTTTTCCGCTGGCATCCTTGTTCACCCTTACAGGATTGGTAAGGAGCATGTATTCCACACCTTCTGTCCTGGATTCATGTATCTCTATCGGATTTGCAGGCATCTCCCTTTCGGTTCGGCGGTAAAGAACATATACTTTATCAGCCCCGCACCTGAGTGAAGTACGGCAGCAATCCATCGCGGTGTTACCTCCTCCAACTACGGCAACCTTTTTCCCCGTGAAATCATAACGCTGACCGGTCATTTCCATGTTCCTCAGAAAGTCGATACCGGAGTATACACCCTCGGCATCCTCTCCGGCACACCCAAGAAGCGTGCCTCTCTGGGAGCCGATTGTCAGTATAAGGGCATCATATTTCTCACTGATCTCACTGTAGGTAAGACCGGATCCGAATCTCCGGTTATAAAAAATGTTTACTCCCAGGGAAGTGATCGCATCCACCTCTTTTTGAAGTATATCATTGGGAAGCCTGTATTCAGGTATGCCATAACGCAGCCACCCTCCCGGATGCGGATTTGCCTCGTAAATATCGCACAGGTGACCCTTCTGCTGCAGGAACCAGGCAGCCGATAATCCGCCGGGACCCGCGCCGATGATGGCTACTTTTTTACCCGTAGGCGCTGCCACATCCGGTGAATAACGATCGGGTGATTCAATATCCCGGTCGGCCGCAAATCTTTTCAGGTAATCAATGCCCACACCTGTTCCTTCATCAAGCAGGGTGCGGCGGCAGGACACCTCACAGGGCCTTACGCATACCCTGCCACATATGGCGGGCAGCGGATTGGTCTCCTTGATCAGTGCGACCGCCTGTGAATACAATCCCTTCTCAATGAGTGAAATATAACCCTGGACATCGACACCGGCCGGGCATGTTTGCTTGCAGGGAGCTTCACAATCTGCATAATGATTGCTTACCATCAGGTCAAGAGCCATCTTTCTGGATTTCCTCACCTTTTCGTTATCGGTATTAATGACCATCCCTTCGGTTAGCCGTGTTGAACAGGAAGGTTGCATGCACCGCATGCCTTCAATTTCCACAACACAGACATAGCATGAGGAAAAAGGGGCCAGTCTGGGGTCATGACAAAGGGTCGGAATATCTATGCCATGGCGTCCGGCAAGTTGAAGTATGGTTTCTCCTGCCCTGCCTGTAACATTCTTTTGGTTGAGTATTATGTTAAGTTCTTGCATAACTAAATTGCCTGAGGCTGAAAATGTATTTTTGTTTTAGCATTTATTAAAGCTTATTCCCGATCATGAAAGAATTATCGCATCAAATTTACACCTGGAATAACAGATACCGCAGCTTGTGCATAGTTCCTGGTCGATCGTATGCAACTGTTTTCGTTCCCCGGTTATGGCATTTACCGGACATTTGCGTGCACAAACCGTACACCCGGTGCATTTAAAAGCATCAATCTCATAGGTTATAAGCTTTTTACAGACCCGGGCCGGACATTTTCCCATCTTTATATGTGCCTCATATTCATCGCGGAAATACCTGATGGTGGTAAGCACGGGATTGGGGGCTGTCTGACCCAGGCCGCACAGTGAATTATCCCTTATCTGGTAGGCAAGCTCCTCAAGCTTTTCAATATCCCCTTCCCGGCCGGCACCTTCGGTAATTCGTTCAAGCATTTCAAGCATCCTTTTGGTCCCTATCCGGCAGAAGGTACATTTTCCGCAGGATTCCTTCCTGGTGAAATCAAGAAAGAATTTTGCTATATCAACCATGCAGGTGCTCTCATCCATCACAACCATACCCCCGGAACCCATAATTGCACCGGTTGCATTCACCGAATCATAATCCACCCTTGTGCCGGACAGGTATTCGGGTATACACCCCCCCGATGGTCCTCCGAGCTGCACAGCCTTGAACTTTTTATCACCGGGTATTCCGCCGCCCAGTTTGAATACGATATCCTTTATTGTTATTCCCATGGGAACCTCCACCAGTCCCCCGTTCCTTATTTTCCCCGCAAGGGCAAACACCTTGGTCCCCTTGCTTTTTTCGGTACCGTACCGGGAATACTCAGCCGCACCCTTTAACATGATCCATGGGATATTTGCAAAGGTTTCAACATTATTTATGCTGGTCGGTTTTTTCCATAACCCTGACGTGGCGGGAAAAGGCGGGCGTCTGCCGGGCATGCCGCGGGCCCCTTCAACAGATGCTATAAGTGCCGTTTCCTCACCGCAAACAAAGGCTCCGGCACCTTCCTTGACAGTTATATCTAAATCAAAACCTTTCATGCCGAGAATATCACGGCCCAGGTAACCTCTTTCACCGGCCTGCTTTATTGCTATACGAAGTCTTTTCAGTGCCAGCGGATATTCGGCGCGGCAGTAAATTATGCCGCCGGATGCCCCAACGGCACGTGCTGCAATTATCATACCCTCTATAACCGAATGCGGATCACCTTCAAGGAGCGAACGATCCATGAATGCACCGGGATCTCCTTCATCGGCATTGCAAATCACATATTTTATATCTGACTTGCTGTCGTAGGTGAATTTCCATTTCAGTCCGGTAGAAAAGCCTCCTCCTCCCCTGCCGCGCAAACCACTATCTATTACTTCCTGGATAATTCCGGGCGGAAGAATATTTTCATCAGCTATTTTTTTCAGGGCTGCATAACCCTCCCTTGCTTCATATTCGCCGATAACCTCGGGATCCATCATTCCGCAGTTGCGAAGCGCAATACGTACCTGTCCGTCAAAATAATGCCTGTCCGGGGTATCGTAAAGGTCGGTATACACAATGTAGTCCCTGACAGGGTTACCGTTTACTATGTGACTGTTCAGTATCTCCACTGCTTTTGATTCGTCGATCTCACCGTACAGGTACTGGCCGTTTTCATCAATTATTTCAACCAGCGGTTCACGGTAGCACATGCCGATACAGCTGGTTCTCGTTAGCCTGAAATCAAGATTCTCGGCATCTTTTATTGCCCTGATCTTTTCGTATATCTTACCCGCACCTGCAGCAATGCCGCAGCTTCCAAGACCGACTATTACTCTGGTTGTTCCCATTTTTATTTCCTTTTGACCTATATGGATGTATTGCGGTTTTTCAACCTTATTTCCTTCACAATCCTCACGGCATCCCTTCCGGTAAGCTTGCCAAAGGTATCATCGCCTATCATCATTACAGGAGCCAGTGAACAACACCCCAGGCAGGCAACTGATTCGAGGGTAAACAATCCGTCACCGGTTGTTTCACCGTCTGTTATCTTCAGTGCCTCTTCCAGCGCCTCTGAAATGGTTCCGGCATTCTGAACATGACATGCTGTTCCGTGACAGATCTTAACAATGTACCTGCCTACCGGTTTTAGCCGGAACTGTGCATAAAAAGTGGCCACACCATACATATCACTCAGGTTAAGATCAAGCTCCCGTGACAATCTCTCGAAAGCTTCCCTTGGCAGATAGCCGTAAATGTCTTGCGTTTCCTGCAGTACCGGTATCATGATGCCTTTTTTCCCGGAATATCTTTGGATCAGCTCATCAAGCAGGCTCACATCCGTCTTAAGGCAGGCAGGCAGATCGCGTCGCTCCTTTTTAATTCTCTCTACACGCATTTTTGGTAAATTTTAACAGAAATCATCCATGAATGACCATTTAAGCCACCACATTGGGGATACCTGTATAGAAAAGAGCGCAAGATAAATAATCTTCTCTATATTTTAAATTACAGGGTATTACAAATTACAGTCGGCAAACTTATTATTCATGAATTGTAACGAACCAATTATGGAATGTATTTTTCACGAAACATAAAGCATCATTTTCCTGAACAGTGCCGGAGGCAGCCGGAACCCCGCAGGTGAAGATAAGCAGGCATGCCACTGCTGTTATGTCACTTTAAGCTTTACCAGGAATCCGAGTATGTTTTTTTCGATCCTTGCAGTTATATCATCATCTTTTGCCGGCCTGAATTTCTCACCGGTTATCTTTTCGAACAGCTCAATGTACCGTTCGCTGATGCTTTCAACTACCTTTTTGGTCATTGGAGGGATGATCTGTCCCGGCTTGCCCTGGAAGCCGTTACTGATCAGCCATTCACGGACAAATTCTTTTGAAAGCTGCTTTTGAGGGCTCCCCGAGGCAAGGCGGTCTTCATAACCTTCGGAATAGAAGTACCGTGAGGAGTCGGGAGTATGTATTTCATCGATCAGGTATATCTTCCCCTCCTTCTTGCCGAATTCATATTTTGTATCGGCCAGTATGAGCCCTTTTTGGGCAGCCATTTCCGTGCCCCTGCTGAAAAGTTCAAGGGAATATTTCTCCATAAGCTCATAATCCTCCTCCGGTACCAGTCCCCGCTTAAAGATCTCTTCACGCGGAATATCGACATCATGGCCTTCCAATGCCTTTGTTGTAGGTGTAATAACAGGCCGGGGGAATTTCTGGTGCTCTTTCATGCCATCCGGCATTGTCACTCCGCAGACTGAACGCTTCCCCTCTTTGTATTCCCTCCAGATATGACCGGAGAGGCAGCCCCTGACAACCATCTCGATCCTGAATGGACTTGCCCTGTAGCCAACCATTGCCATAGGATCGGGTGTACCCAGTTTCCAGTTGGGAACTATATCGGCAGTGGCATCCAGAAACATTGATGCTATCTGGTTAAGAACCTGTCCCTTGTAGGGGATGGGCCTGGGAAGGATCACATCAAATGCAGAAATGCGATCGGTCGTGATCATTACCAGAAATTGATCTTCAATGTTATAGACATCACGCACTTTACCGGAGTATAGATACTTCTGACCGGGGAAATTAAATGCGGTTTTTATAATAGATTTGGTCATGAACCCAGAGATTTATGGTTTTTCCTTATCCTGTCCTGTCCTGCCTTTTTTTTCATAGGCTTTTACAATTAGTTTTACAAGCCTGTGCCTGATAATATCCCGTTCATCAAAATAGACAACTGACAATCCCTTTATCGTGCCAAGAATTTTCAGGGCATTGATCAGTCCGCTCTTGCTTGTATCGGGTAAATCGATCTGGGTGATGTCGCCTGTAACTATAAACTTGGCGGATTTACCCATCCGGGTAAGAAACATTTTCAGCTGGCTCGAGGTGGCGTTCTGAGCTTCGTCAAGTATTACGGCGGCATTATCCAGTGTTCTTCCCCGCATATATGCCAGCGGGGCTATCTGAATTGTTCCGTCATCAATATAATCCTTCAGCCTTCTGACAGGCACCATATCATGAAGAGCATCATACAGCGGCTGAAGGTAGGGATCCAGTTTTTCCTTCAGGTCGCCGGGAAGGAAACCAAGCCTTTCACCTGCCTCGACTGCCGGCCTGGTGAGGATAATTTTTTTCACCTCCTTGTTCTTGAAAGCCCGCACGGCAAGAGCAATTGCAGTATAGGTTTTTCCCGTACCGGCCGGACCGATGGCAAATACCAGATCATTATTATTGTATTCCCCGACCAGTTTTTGCTGGTTTACCGTCCTTGCCGAAATCATCTTGCCGTGATTCCCGTATACCAGCACTCCCGAGGGTTCCTTTGGCAATGTTTCCTGATATTCGCCCTGGATAAAATTTTCAACATCATTCTCCGTCAACCTGTTGAATTTCAGTAAATGCTCGATCAGTACATGTATCAGATCATCAAATCTGGCAATCTCATCTTCATCTCCAAATACCCGCATTTCATTTCCCCTGGCTATGATCTTAAGTTTAGGAAAAAAGGACTTGATCTTGTTAAGCAGGCTGTTGTTCACACCATATAATGTGGCAGGTTCGATACCTTCTAAATATATTAACTGCTCAATCATAGAATTTACAAATATTGCTTACTTTTGGGTTTTAATTTCCCCCGGTGATATCTGTGGTTTCCTGTAACCATTCATTATACTGGACTTTTACTTGAAAAAAACAGTTTATAAAATCAGGTTTATAATTTTCACAAATTAATTTTTTTACAGTCAAAGTATATATTACAAAATAATCATAATTTTTCCTCTTTTTTTATTTTTTTCCTATATATCTGAAATATTAAAAACAGCTGCAAGATCGATATGCCTGTAGTGACTCTTACAACCGACTGGATTCAAGACGATTATTATTCCGGAGCACTTAAAGGAAAGCTTATAACGGCCTCCCCTGCAGTGAATATAATTGATATATCCAGCAATATACCTTCATTCAATAGTGCCAGGGCTGCATTTGTCCTGAAAAACAGTTTCACTCATTTTCCTGCCGGTTCCATACATCTTATCTGTGTAAATGCTGAGCCGGGTGTTGAAGAATCCATTCTTGCAATCGAATATGAAGGACACTTTTTTATCGGAAACGATAACGGGATCTTCGGTCTTATCTTCCGCAACCAACCCTCGGCAGTAGTTGAACTGCCTTTTCCTGAAAAACCTTCCGGCTTCTCATCCCTTGAGGTATTTGTGAAGGCGGCTTCACGGCTTGCAAACGGTGAAGATATCAGCGGACTGGGGAAACAAAGGGACGGATTTAATAAAAGCATTCCACGAAGGGCCACCATTGAAGAGGATGTGATAAACGGAAGTGTTATCTACATTGATTCATATCAGAATGCCATAACGAACATAACAAGGGAATTATATGAAAGGATCGGGAAAGGAAGGCAATTTGAGGTTGCCCTGCAGAGCAACCATTACAAACTGAAAAAGATCAACCAAACATATAATGAAACCTCCGTAGGCGAACTGCTGGTTCTTTTCAACTACCTCGATCTTCTTGAAGTAGCTATCAATAAGGGAAATGCTGCACAGCTGCTCGGCCTGGACATGAACTCGGTCATCAGGATCAGATTCTTTAACAAATAATAGATGAGTCTGACGGGGCCTGATCTATCGTCATTTCAATATCCGTCAGATCAAATATTTAAATTTCAAATAACACCTAACAGGAATTATAAAAATACAATATAATGGATGAACGATTGTCCGCGTTCGGGAGACTGCTGGATATAATGGATAAGCTTCGTGAGGAGTGCCCCTGGGATAAAAAGCAAACAATGGAAAGCCTTCGAAACCTTACGCTGGAAGAGGCTTATGAACTTGCAGATTCAATAACCGAAAATAATCTTGAGGATATCAAGCAGGAACTGGGGGATCTGCTGCTTCACATTGTTTTTTATGCACGTATCGGGTCAGAACTTAATTCTTTTGATATCAAGGATATCATAGAGTTTATAAATGAAAAGCTTGTATACCGCCATCCACATGTATTTGGCGATACAAAGGTGGCTGACGAGAATGAGGTTAAGGAAAACTGGGAACATCTGAAAATAAGGGAATCAAAATCCCGGACTGTCCTGTCCGGCGTACCCGTTGCACTTCCTGCCCTGATAAAAGCCAACCGCATCCAGGATAAGGTGAAGGGAGTCGGTTTTGACTGGGAAAAAAAAGAACAGATATGGGACAAGGTTATGGAAGAATTAAAGGAGCTCAGGGAGGAGATCCATTACGAGGACAGAAGAAAAATTGAATCGGAATTCGGTGATCTTTTCTTTTCACTTGTCAATGCAGCGCGTCTTTATGATATAGATCCGGAGACGGCACTGGAAAAGACCAACAGGAAATTCACAAAACGCTTTAATTACCTGGAGAGCAAGACAATGGCCGAGGGCCGGAGTCTTAAGCATATGACACTCGATGAGATGAATGTTATCTGGGAGGAGGCAAAAAAGCTTGACGATGATCAGCCTTAACCCGGCTGATGACGTCACTTGATGTTACAGGGTGTCCCGTTATCCCGGCCCAGGCGGCCCTTCATTTCTACCGGGACTATCTACTGCAATTCGGGACCGGCTTTCAGCAGGCTTTTGCCGGGTTCGCTGTCTGAGAACTTCCTGAAATTATCGATGAATTTTCCTGCCAGTTGCCGTGCAGCCTTCTCCCATGCTTCCGGATCTTCCCAGGATCTTGCAGGATTGAGCGGCGTATCTTCCAGACCGGGAATACTCACAGGAATGGCCAGGTTGAATACAGGCAGCGTTTCAAATTCCCGGGATTCTATTGCTCCATCCATTATGGAATCAATTATCAGGCGGGTGGAAGCTATGTCTATCCTTTTGCCGGTGCCGTATGCCCCTCCGATCCAGCCGGTATTTACAAGGTATGCAGAAGTATTATACTGTTCTGTTTTCCGCAGAAGTTCTTCGGCATACCTCAGAGGATCAAGCAACAGGAATGCCGCTCCGAAACATGCGGAAAAGGCAGGCTCAGGATTTTTAATACCGCGTTCAGTGCCTGCGATCTTTGAAGAAAATCCACTTATGTAATGGTAAAGCGCCTGGTCGGAAGTAAGCCTGGCAACCGGGGGAAGCACACCAAAAGCATCTGCGGTAAGAAAAATGATCTTACTGGCATGACCGGCACTGGATACAGGCTTAACTATATTTTCAATATGGTCTATGGGATAGGAAACACGGGTATTTTCGGTTTTGGAATCGTCATAGAAATCAATCTGCCCGCTACTTTCATCCACCGTGACATTCTCAAGCAATGCGTTACGCTTTATGGCATTATAGATGTCGGGCTCACTTTCCCTGCTCAGCCTTATTGTTTTGGCATAACAACCTCCTTCAAGGTTGAACACGCCATTGTCATCCCACCCATGTTCATCATCCCCTATCAGCGCCCGGTCGGGGACTGCTGAAAGCGTAGTTTTTCCCGTTCCCGACAACCCGAACAAAAGGGCAGTGTTCCCATCCCGGCCCACGTTTGCACTGCAATGCATTGAGGCTATGTTTTTGAGGGGAAGAAAATAGTTCATTACCGTGAATATCCCCTTTTTCATTTCGCCGCCATACCAGGTGCCAAGAATTACCGACATTTTTTCTTTAAGGTTGAATGCAACGGCAACCTCAGAGTTCAGGCCCTGCTCCTTCCAGTGGGGATTTATCGCTTTTGAGGCATTGAATGTCACAAAATCCGGTTCAAATTCTGCAAGATCCTCTGCCGTGGGACGGATGAACATGTTTTTCACAAAGTGCGCCTGCCAGGCCACCTCCATTATAAACCTTATCTTCAAACGTGTTTCGGGGTTTGCTCCGCTAAAACAGTCAACCACATAGAGCCTTTTCCCTGAAAGCTGGTTTACGGCCGTTTTCATGAGACTTTCCCATATTTCGGGAGTAATGGGCTTATTGTCGTTTTTACATTGGGGACTTGTCCACCAGATATACTTTTCAGAGGAGGGCTCCCTGACTATATATTTATCTTTCGGCGACCGGCCGGTAAATATCCCCGTATCTACGGCCACTGCCCCCGTATTTGTAATGATGCCTTTTTCATAACCCTGAAGGTTTGGCTCTGTCTCATGCTCAAACAATAAATCCCAGGATGGGTTGTAAAAGATCTCCTTCACATTTGTAATTCCAAATCCGGAAAGATCGGGAGAAGCAGCCATTTTGGCTTCAGTATTCATATTTTGAAGATTTTACCGCTGAATGTCATACGGCATGACCTTATATAATCTACTAATTTAACCATTAACCTGGTAATAAAAAATGCCGGTTAACATATTAATTAACCATCCCTTTGATCATAACCTTACGTATACCTTTTTAGCACTGCATTGTGCCGTCTGTTCCCTTCCGGGGAAAAAGCGTTATATGGCAAGTCGATGGCACCTATCCATCGCCATGACATATTTAGCTTGCGGTCATGAACCGGGGAATTTTGAACAATCCCTGACGGTTATGCCCTCCACGGCACACCACAAAAAAGGGTTGCCCATTCACGGACAACCCTCTGAATAAAATATGATTAACCTGTTATTCCTTTTCCCTGAGCACAGCCTGTGCTGCAGCAAGTCTCGCGATAGGCACGCGGAAGGGTGAACAGCTTACATAGTCCATTCCAACCCTGTGGCAGAACTCGACCGAATTGGGTTCGCCTCCATGCTCTCCGCAGATACCGATCTTAAGATCCTTCTTTGTGCTGCGGCCTCTCTGTATACCCATCTCCACAAGCTGGCCGACGCCTTCCTGGTCCAGTATCTGGAAAGGATCATGCTTAAGTACTGCATTGTTTACATATACTTCAAGGAATTTGCCTGAATCGTCGCGTGAATAACCGAACGCCATCTGTGTCAGGTCATTGGTCCCGAATGAGAAGAATTCGGCAGACTCGGCAACCTTATCGGCTGTCAGACATGCCCTGGGTATCTCTATCATAGTACCTACGAGGTAATCGATCCTGTCTTTGAACTCAAGGAATACCTCCTCGGCAATATCACGGATCACTTTCTCCTGAAGCTTGAACTCCTCGCTTGTACCAATAAGAGGTATCATTATTTCGGGAAGAACGATCTTACCCTTTTTCTTCAGGTTAAGGGCGGCCTCAAGAATGGCCTTGGCCTGCATCTCGGTGATTTCCGGATAGGTTATTCCAAGACGGCAGCCACGGTGACCAAGCATGGGGTTGAATTCATGGAGCGAATCAACGGCGGCCTTGACCTCCTCGGGAGTGATCCCAAGTCTCTGTGCCATCTCCTTCTGGTTATCCTCCTCATGCGGAACAAACTCATGCAATGGAGGATCCAGCAGGCGGATGGTAACGGGCAGCCCGTCCATGGCCTCGAATATGCCTTCAAAATCCTCACGCTGCATGGGAAGGAGTTTTTCAAGAGCCATGCGCCGTCCTGTCTCATCATTGGCAAGGATCATCTCACGCATTGCCCAGATACGCTCTCCTTCAAAAAACATATGCTCCGTACGGCAAAGTCCTATACCTGTTGCACCGAAGTTACGCGCAACCTCGGCATCGTGTGGGGTATCGGCATTTGTGCGCACATTCATGCGGGTGTGCTTTTCTGCAAGATCCATTATCTCCCCAAAATAACCGCTTAATTCGGGATCAATGGTTGCTATCTTTCCTTCGTAAACCTCGCCGGTGGTGCCGTTGAGCGACATCCACTCGCCCTCTTTGTATTCTTTACCGTTTATGCTCACCGTACGTGCCTTGTAGTTTATTTTCAGGGCGCCTGTACCTGCAACACAGCATTTACCCATGCCGCGTGCAACGACGGCGGCGTGTGAGGTCATACCTCCGCGCGCGGTTAGGATACCTCTTGCCAGGTTCATTCCCTTCAGGTCTTCAGGTGAAGTTTCAACACGTACAAGCAGAACGTCTTTACCCTGCTGGCTCCATGTTTCGGCATCATCGGCAAAGAAAACTATCTGCCCGGTTGCAGCACCGGGTGATGCAGGAAGTCCCTTGGCCAGTACATTGGCTTTTGCTATGGCACCCTTGTCAAATACAGGGTGAAGCAGTTCATTCAGTTTTTCGGGATCACAGCGCAATAGTGCGGTCTTCTCATCGATCTGTCCATTCCTGAGCATATCCATTGCGATCTTGACCATGGCAGCACCGGTACGCTTACCGTTACGTGTCTGAAGCATCCACAGCTTACCTTCCTGAATTGTAAATTCAAGGTCCTGCATATCCTTGTAATGGTCTTCCAGCTTTTGCTGGTACTCCATCAGCTCGTTATAGATCTCCGGCATCAGCTCTTCTAGCGAAGGATAATCCTCTTTTCTTTCATGCTCTGAAACTTTTGCAAGAGTGGCCCATCTTTTTGAGCCTTCCAGTGTGATCTGCTGGGGCGTACGTGTACCAGCCACAACATCCTCGCCCTGCGCGTCTATCAGGTATTCGCCATTGAAAATATCCTCTCCTGTGGCAGCATCGCGGGTGAATGCAACACCTGTTCCCGAGTGACTTCCCATATTTCCGTACACCATGGCCTGCACGTTAACTGCAGTACCCCAGTCGGCCGGAATATTATGCATCATACGGTAGTACTCGGCACGCGGATTGTTCCAGCTTTCAAAAACAGCGATTATACCTCCCCAGAGTTGCTCCCACGGATCAACCGGGAAATCACGCCCGGTCATTTCCCTGACAAGCTTCTTGAAGCGAATTACCAGCATATGAAGGTCGTCGGCTGTGAGTTCAATATCATTGACAATCCCTTTTTTCTCTTTTAGCTCCTCGATGATGACTTCAAAAGGATCTTCATCGTTATGGCCCATATACTTCATGCCCATTACAACATCACCATACATCATGATGAAACGGCGGTAGCTGTCCCATCCAAAGCGGGGGTTGTTGGTCTTTTTGATAAGCGCCTCAACAGTTGCATCATTCATGCCCAGGTTGAGAACAGTATCCATCATACCGGGCATCGACGCCCTTGCACCCGAGCGCACTGAAAGCAGGCATGGATCTACAGGATCGCCAAACTTGCCGCCGATAATATTTTCAACATAAGTCACTGCCTTTTCAACTTCATCCTTGAGCAATTCTCTTATTTTTTCTACTCCAACCTCATTATATTCAATGCAGGCATCTGTTGTGATCGTAAACCCGGGAGGAACCGGAACACCGATAAGGTTCATCTCAGCCAGGTTTGCACCCTTACCTCCAAGCAGGTTCTTCATACCGGCATTTCCCTCGGCTTTCTTGTCTCCAAAGGTATAAACACGTTTTTTTGTCATTTTAATTGATTTTAAATAATTTATAAATAGTGAAATTTCTTTTTTTCCGAAAATTGACCCAAAAATAGCAAAAAAAAACAATTTTTTTACTTCCGATTTCATTATTCGGAATGCTCTTTTTCCAAATAATCCGTAGGTTTACATTTTTATAAAACAAAATTTATGGTAAACAACAGGTTCTTAAGTCTGCTAACGGGGTTATTGATTTTCATCCCGTCAATTATTAACTCTCAAAATAAGGAAATCACCCTTGATCATATTTACAGAAAAGGAACCTTTTCCCAGCGAACAGTTGCCGGACTGCGGTCAATGGATGACGGGATTCATTACACCACCATGTCAAATGGAAGTGAGATCCTTAAATTCAGATATGAAACCGGTGAACAGGTGGAAGTGATATTTTCGGTGAATGACCTTCCCGGAAATGAGTTCCGGTCCTTCAGCAACTATGAGTTCAGTGATGATGAAAGCCTTATACTTTTTACCACCGGGCGTGAGCAGATATACAGGCACTCTTACCGTGCCGGCTTCTTCATCTGGGATATAAAAGAGCGTACAATAACCAGGCTTTCTGAAACGGGCAAACAGCAACTCGCCACCTTTTCGCCCAATGGAAGCAAGGTTGCCTTTGTATTCGAAAACAACCTCTATTACCGCGATCTTGATACGGGACGCGAGATCCGGGTAACATCCGACGGGAGCATCAACGAGATAATAAACGGAGCTCCTGACTGGGTATATGAAGAGGAATTCAGTTTCAACAAGGCATTCGCCTGGTCGCCCGACAGCAGGAAGCTTGCTTTTTACCGCTTTGACGAGAGCCATGTAAAGATGTTCAACATGACCCTTTACGGGGAGCTTTATCCACAGTGGTACCAGTTCAAATATCCCAAAGCCGGGGAAGATAACTCCCTGGTCACCATACATGTATATGATCTTGAAACCTCCTCTGCCGTAACCATCGATACAGGAACGGAAACCGACCAGTATATACCGAGGATAAAATGGACACAGGATCCGTCAAAACTTGCTGTCTACAGGCTCAACAGGCTGCAGAACCATATTGAGGTGCTGCTTGCCGATGCCTCCTCGGGCCGGTCGGAAGTCCTCTGGTCGGAAACAAACAGATATTTTATCCGTGAGACTTCCGATGACATGATAACCTTCCTTGAGGATGGAAAGCATTTTATCGTGATGAGCGAGCGCAGCGGATGGATGCACTTTTACCTGTATAATATGAATGGCAGGTTTTTGAATGCCGTCACCGGCGGCGATTGGGAGGTTGATAGGTTCATCGGGGTGGATCATGCCAACCGGCGGTTATACTACAGTTCATCTGAAACTTCCCCGCTGCAGCGGAATATATACAGCATAAGGCTGAACGGAAGGGACAAAAGGATGCTTACGCCAGATGAGGGTGCAAACCGGGCTGTTTTCAGCAACGGTTTCAGGTACTTCATCAATTACCACTCCGACGCCAATACCCCGACCCTTATCACCCTTCACAATGCAAGGGGCCGGCAGATAAGGATACTGGAAGACAATAGTCAGCTGAAACAGGCAGTTGAAGAATACGCCTTCAGTAAAACAGAGTTCTTCACTTTCACCACATCTGAGGGGATTGACCTGAACGGGTTCATTATCAGGCCGCCGGATTTCGATGAGTCAAAAGTGTACCCGCTGCTTATGTATGTTTATGGCGGCCCTGGTCACCAGGCAGTGAGGGACTCATGGAACACAAGGGCATGGTACCAGATGCTTGCCCAAAAGGGATATGTTATAGCCTGCGTTGACAACAGGGGAACCGGGGCACGTGGTGAAGAATTCATGAAGTCCACCTATTTGCAGCTTGGCAAATATGAGACCATCGACCAGATAGAGGCTGCCAGGTACCTGGGGTCGAAAAGTTATATCGATGCAGGCCGGATAGGCATATTCGGCTGGAGCTACGGGGGCTACATGGCCGGGTTATGCATGACGCTGGGAGCAGATGTGTTCAGCCTTGGTGTTTCAGGTGCCCCGGTCACGAACTGGCGTTTTTATGATACAATTTATACGGAACGTTACATGCGGACCCCGCAGGAGAACCCCGACGGTTATGATGACAATTCACCAATAAACCATGTGGAAAAGTTAAGGGGCAAGTTCATGCTGATCCACGGCACAGCCGACGATAATGTACACCTTCAGAACACCATTGAGATGGTGGACAGGCTTATAGTAGCAGACAAGCAGTTTGAATTGCTGCTGTATCCCAACCACAGCCACGGGATAAGGGGCGATGCAGCAAGGCACATGTACACAAGGATCACCGATTTCATTCTTGAAAATCTTTAATCGCTGCGATTTCCAGCATACTTTTCCAACTGACTGCCGGATGACAAAAGGATAATCCTGTACCCGCAGGATTGTCGCCGGGAATTGGAGGTGCAGAAAAAAAAGATGTTGCTGAATTGCAAAATTCGCTTTTCTGAGGGGAATTATTGTCTGCATTTACTAAATTTGATCAATCACTTATGATGTAACCCAAGGCTTCACAGGGCATTTTCCGGGTCTGGAAGTCATGGATTTTTGTCTTTGAATTAATAATAACTAACCGTTTCAGGAAACCAGAAAATAAACCGTTGAAAATGAAGATCACCAATGTAGAATCCTTCCTTATGTCCTACCCGATGCCGGAACCTGTTGTGCTCCCCTTCCGGGGCGGCGTACGCACTATTTTAAAAAGGGATGCCATGCTTATCAAGGTGCACACTGATACCGGGTTAACCGGTTATGCACCGGGACCGGCTCATGAACGGGCAGCCCGTGAAATTAAAGAGACCATAGATCCCTTCCTTCGGGGAAAAGATCCGGGAAAATGGAAATCATTGCAATTCAAGGGAAATCCCGATATCCGGAAAACTTATCATGCCGTGGAGATCGCCCTGATAGATCTTGCGGCAAAATATGAGGGCTGTGCCATGTCGGAATTGCTTGGCGGCCGTAAACGTTCATCAATTAAACTTTACGGAAGCGCCGGCATGTATATGTCTCCCGAAGCTTATGCTGAAGAGGCCGCCGCAATTGCCGGTATGGGGTTTAAAGGATATAAAATGCGCCCGGCCGGGGGACCCGAAGCCGACCTTAAAACCATGGAATTAATGCGCAAAGCCGTTGGGCCCGATACAGCCCTTATGGTTGACGCACATACCTGGTGGAGGATGGGAGATAAGAACTATTCTCCTGAAACGATCACGGCACTTGCAAAAGATATGGCAGCATACGATCCGGAATGGCTGGAAGAGCCGCTTCCTCCGGAGGATCACCACGCTTACCGCAAGCTTAAGGCTGCAGGTTATCTTAAAATAGCCTCGGGTGAGCATGAACAGGATCTGGACGGCTTCAGAAGCCTGATCGATAAAGATGCCGTTCATTATCTTCAGATGGATGTTTGTTGTCAGGGAGGATTCGAGATGGGCATGAATCTTTTTGAAATGACAGAAAAGGCAGGACTCAGGTTTGCCTTCCATAGCTGGGGAAATCAGCTCGAAGTGCTGGCTGCGGCCCAACTTGGCATTTGCTGGCCCGAAGAGGTGGTCGAGTGGCTCGAATATCCCTGCTACTCGGCGAAAGGGCGGACCGGCATGTATCCCTTCCCGCTCTCTGACGAGATACTGGAAGATGAACCGGAAATTGCCGGGGGTTACCTGACGGTACCCGACGGAGACGGACTGGGCATTTCAATTAACGAAGGGATTATTGAAAAATATCCATTTATCAAGGGGCCCTGGTCATTTTTCAAGCTGTATTCCCCCGACGAAACGATTGCCGTTACAGGTGATCATAGCGTTAAATGGGTTAAGGATAAGGAGCAGTAGTTTTACGAAAAAAATAATGTAACTCCATTGAAATAATAAACCCGGAAAAATTGAAAAAAGGACTGACAATTAAAGAAATGCATATAACCCCAATAGCGATCAAGGATCCCCCGCTATTGAATGCTGCAGGGCTGCATGCCCCCTATGCTCTCAGGACAATCATCGAACTGGTTACACATGACGGGATCTCAGGTATTAGCGAGATACCGGGAAGCAAGGTTGTTAATGACTCATTGGAAACAGTCGTTGACACAGTTACCGGCACCGATCCTTTCCATCTCAATAAAATAATGGAGCTGCTAAAAAACCGTATATCCGCAGAAAGTGACCAGAGAGGGATCCAGCCATGGGACAAGCGGAGACTGGTTCATATTTTCAGCGCCATAGAGGTGGCCTGTCTGGATATTACAGGAAAAGTGTGTGAAAGACCCGTTGTTGATCTCCTTGGCGGAAAGCACAGGGATCGTGTGCCTTTTGCAGCCTACCTGTTTTATAAAAGAGAAGGTGCGGGAGGAACACTGGGTTTCAGCAAAGATCCGGATGCTGAAGGCTGGGCTGCTGCAAGACAGGAACAGGCATTGGAGCCGGATGAGATAGTAAGGCAGGCAGAAGTGATGTGCAGGGAATATGGCTTTCAGTCCATAAAGCTGAAGG
Source organism: Bacteroidales bacterium (assembly GCA_007123885.1). Taxonomy (GTDB): domain Bacteria; phylum Bacteroidota; class Bacteroidia; order Bacteroidales; family PUMT01; genus PXAP01. The sequence continues at coordinate 18,493 of SLGC01000386.1, forward strand.
GAGGCGTATATCACCCCGAAAATGAAGTAGAAGCGGTCCTTGCTCTCCGGAAAGCCTTCGGTCCTGAAATACCGCTCAGGCTTGACCCGAATGCTCTCTGGAACCCCGATACAGCCGTCGGGTATGGCAAAAAGATGGAAGGGGTACTGGAATACCTGGAAGATCCGGTGCGGGGACAGGAAAATATGGCCAGGGTGCGTAAAGCTTTGAAAACACCCCTTGCAACCAACATGTGTACCACATCATTTGAAGATATTCCCGGCAGTATCAGGTTGGGTTCTGAAGACATCATCTTATGTGACCACCATTTCTGGGGGGGATTAAGATCATGCATGCAACTGGCCAGGTTAGCAAATACTTTCGGAAGAGGCTTGTCAATGCATTCCAACTCGCACCTTGGTATTTCACTGGCGGCAATGGTGCATCTCGGGGCTGCCATTCCCCAGCTTGATTATGCCCTCGACACCCACTATCCCTGGCAATCGGAAGAGGTAATTGCCGAAGGACCTTTTACTTTTGAGGATGGCTCGGTTGCAGTGCCTGATGGTCCCGGCCTGGGTGTTACCCTGGACAGGAAAGCCCTTGGGGTATTGCATGAACAATACCATGAATGCTGTCTCACTGAACGCGACGACGAGATAGAGATGCAAAAAATTCAACCCGGATGGACTTTTCTTCCTGTAAGGTGGTAGACTGAAAAACAGCTTCCGTTCAAGTTCCAAAAATCTTTTTTACTGCTGCAGTCCGTCAGTATTTTTTCGCCAGGTTAAAAACATTTGTGCCTTACATCCCGATAATGAATTGTGGGTATTACGGCACTATATACATTTTATTTGCATTTATTCCCTGGCAGCTCTGCCGGATTCACTTCATTCCTTTAATCCGGAAAGCTGCTCTGTTAATAGTGCAAGAGCACTGTGATCCAGTTCCCCTTTACCCTGGGCCAGCAGTGCATCCATATTGACGGCCACCTGCGCCGTGCCGGACAGTGGTACTGAAAATTCCTTTCCGGCCTGCAGGGCAATATTCATATCCTTGCGGTGCAATTTGATCTTGAAGCCTGCCTTAAAATTCCTGTCAAGGATCCTTTGCCCGTAGCGCTCCAGAATTGTGCTCTGGGCCAATCCTCCCAAAAGGGCCTTCCTTACCTTAGCCACATCGACCCCTGCTTTTCCGGCAAGGGTCAGAGCTTC
>SLGC01000241.1 GCA_007123885.1 Bacteroidales bacterium
AGACCCGGAGCGAACATAGAAAAATCCCTTTAAATATATAAAAAGAGGGAAATTCATAAGGTGAAAATCTGAATATGTAATTTTTTTTATTTAAACTTATAGTATATTATAAAAAGAATCAATGGTAAGTAAATAAAAATAATTTAATTTCAAATGATTTGGAAAATCTTTAGCTACATATTATTTTTGATATTCATTTCTTTGAAAAATTCAAAAACAAGTTAAACAAATATAAAATTATAATGAAGTATAACTGGATATTTAGAATTGGTTTTGTAGCTGCAACCCTGTTTTTGGTTTGCTGTTCCGCTATGAGGATCACTAAGGAGGATCCCCGCGGCAACGGGATTATTTTTCCCAGGGGTATAATGGTTAATGTGGGTCAGGTCGGATGGATGGTGGGTCATTCCGACGGTGATGAGGGGGGACCCTGGAGGGCCGGTATAAGAAGAAACTTCGAGGTACGGGATTATGAACCCATTGTGGAGATCGGACAGGAAATGGGAGTAAGGTTCATGACATTGTTCATTCTCGGAGAATTCGACCGGTTGAATATTCTCGGCGAATATCCCTGGAGTAATCCTGCAGGTGAGGACTGGGACAATTCCCATATTGTCGGGAGAAACCAGCTTGAGATAATGGATTATGCAAAAAATAACACGGCTCACATGGAATTTGGCATAACAGGAGTCTTGCATGAGCACTGGGAAAACGGCGTCAGGAATAGGGCTGAATGGTATGATGTAGAAAACCAGAGACCTCGTGATGAAAAAATTATCAGAAAGAATGTAGAGCTTATTAAAAGACTGATGGCTCAATATGGGATTACTCAGGAAAACGGGCATTCTTTTCCTGAAAGCTTTATAGCCTATGGATTTTACTATAATCCAGGCGCTGAATACAGTCTGGGGCGAGTTTTAAGTGATAATGGTATAAAATATGCAAATACACGCTTTGTAGAGACAATGCATGGATTGGATCATCCCGGATTCCTGAGCGGAGACTTTGATAACGGCGTATTGCTGCTGGACAGGTACAATCATGGTAATGATTGGTTTGAATATGCCAAAACTCCACAATACGCTCCTGAAGATATTCGATCTGTCATAGTTGAATCACACTGGGCCAACTGGCTGGCTTACGATGATCATCTTCAGCCTGAATTAAATGAAAGATGGATAGATTATCTTCGAAGCATACAGGCCTATCATGATACTTATCTAGCCAAAAATACCGAGCAGGTTTATTCACAATGGCTATATAAGAGACATGCCACTGTTTCCGAAGATAGTCCCGGCAGGGTATCGATCGATAACCGCTCCATGCCTGATGATGCCTACCGGTACAACCTGCTGGGTAATATGGTTCTGGCCGTTCAGTTAGGGGAGGGTGAACATGTATCCAGGGCTGTAATTAATGGAAATCCTGTCGCTTCGTATTATGAGGCAGAAGGATATGGGTATATTTACCTGCCTCCACTGGAAAGGGAAAATTATGTTCTGGAATATGAAACAGGGCCGGAACAGATGGAAAGATTTGTGAATAACACGGGGACATATAATATATATGGAGTTAGTGATAACGGAAATACCTTCGAAATAGAAATGAAAATGTATGGAAGGCAGACCGTCGAAGTTCATTCTCCCAGTCCCCGGCGGGTTACCTCAGATAACGATAATCTGAGGATCATTTCCTATTCTTTTGACACGACCAATTCAGTAACACACCTGGAAATAGAGGCCCATGATATCCAGGGTGAGACAGGAACCGTGGTACTTCATTTTTAATGAGAGAATCAGATGTCATGAAAATATAAGGTTTCCGGTTTTCGTGGATCCATAGCGATTGCCTGGTGCGGAGATACCTTCCCCGACCTTCATTCCTTCATATTATGGTGTGAATAAAACAGCAAAATATTTCGTTCGATCGTTGAGTTCTACAAAACAAACCTTTATTTATGCAAATGTAGTAAGTTCACAAGCCACTTATGCATCCGTTTGGGAATAATGTTATTTAAAATCATACCGTAGGTTGCTCTTATTCAAGCATGCAACCAGCAATATTATCCTACCCGCCTGGGCGGTTGGGATTATGACGGGATGGTTTTTATTTGTAAGATAAGCCTTTGACAAGAATGATCAGATTTATTTGATAATTTGCTGTTAAAATCATATTTTACAAACATTTATATGAAGAAAATAGCGAAACCATTTGATTTTCTTTCAAATGCCCGATTTCCAATGACTTTATCCTGGATTGTTACTCTGGGGTTTTCAGGTCCGGATTCAGAAGCCAGTAAGCAGGATCATCCAAATATTCTGATGATCATCGTAGATGATCTGAATGACTGGGTTGGTGTATTAAATGCTCATCCAAATGCCAAAACTCCAAATATCGACCGGCTGGCAGAACGTGGCATCCTTTTTACCAATGCACATGCTGCAGCTCCCCTATGCGGGCCAACCCGGGCTGCTCTGCTTACCGGGATCCGCCCTTCCACGACAGGTATATACGGTCATAACATCTATTCGACCCTGAAGGATAATCCCCACGTCAGCAGAATAACCTTATTGCCGGAATATTTTTCCAGGCACGGATACAAAACACTTTCAACCGGTAAGGTGGTGGCGGCTTATTCAGTATGAAGATGGTTCTGAAGAATTGTACGATCATTGGAATGATCCGCATGAATGGCATAATCTTGCAGGGAAAGAACGGTATATTCCTGTTTTGGAAGAACTCCGCAAACATCTGCCCGCAGAAAATGCTGCCTGGGATCCGGATACTTTCCGGGGTTCCGACTACAATCAGTTTTTTATTGAACTTTTTGAGAAAACCCGAAGCAACAAATAGTTAAAATGAAATAATAATCAAACATGAATTAATCCAAAAAATAATAAAAAATGAAAACTACAACAGTTATAGTTCTTTTTACAATTTTCCTTATTTCACAGGGGTGTGGAGAATCATACAATAACCCTCATTATGCCAGGATAATCGATGATGTAAAACAATTCACGATAGAAAAAGCCGATATTTACCTCAATGAGGATCCGGTTACCGTTACCGCTGCCTATTCTGAACGCAGTGCCGGGGGGCATCATGATTTTTATTCGGAAGGTGATTACTGGTGGCCGGATCCCGATAATCCTGATGGTCCCTATATCCGAAGGGACGGGCTCAGCAATCCCGATGTATTTTCCGATCATCGCCATGCCATGGTGAGGCTAAGTGAACAGACAGCAGCATTGACGTCTGCATGGGTCCTTACCGGGGAACAAAGATATGCCGACAAGGCCCTGGAGCACCTGGATGCATGGTTTGTTGATGGGGCCACAATGATGAACCCGCATATGTTATACGCTCAGGCCATTAGTGGCCGTGTGACCGGAAGAGGCATAGGCCTTATTGATGCTTATCATTTTGTTGAAGTTGCACAGTCGGTAAGGGTACTGGAAAGAACCAACGGCATAACAGCCGGACAGGCCGAAAGTATCAAAGACTGGTTTGACAGTTTCCTTACCTGGATGACAACACATCAATATGGCATTGACGAGATGAATACAAGGAATAATCATGCAGTTTGCTGGTTGGCGACTGCCGGTATAATGGCAAGGCTGACGGAAAATCAGGATATCATCGACCTTTGCATATACAGATTCAAGAATATCGCCCTACCGGATCAAATGGGTGAAGATGGCAGTTTCCCCCGTGAACTTGACCGTACAAAGCCCTATGGTTATGCCCTTTTCAATATGGATGCATTTGCCAATGTGGCACAGATCTTATCGACTCCTGAGGATAATCTCTGGGAATTTGAGACTCCTGAAGGGCGGTCCATGAAACTGGGAATGGAATTCCTTTATCAATACATCGCCGACAAGTCATCATGGCCCTATGGAGAGGATGTATATATCTTCGACAAGTGGCCGGTACGTCAATCCTGCTTACTTTTTACGGGATTGGCATATGACATACCGGAATATATCGACACATACCTGGAATTGGATCCTGATCCTGACCATCCTGAGGTGCTGAGAAACGTGCCGGTAAGGCATCCGGCTATCTGGATGGATCTGTAAAAACCGGTAAGCCTGATTCTGCTCCCAAGGCAGTTTTGCCATTAAAGATGTAATAAAACCGGCACTTAGTGCCGGGATGAAGATATTTTATCCTAATTTTGAGATTTCAGGAGAAATTGTGAAATAGTTACTCCTCAATGCATACTCAGTTTGTTATAATATTAATATGAAGCTACAGGAAAAATTAAAAAGGCTGAAAGAAGAACAAAAAGCTTTACTGGCATGTAATTTCTATAATTTTGAAACCCTAAAGGGAGTTTGTCTTGCCGCAAACCGGAAAAATATGCCCATAATACTTCAGCTTACCCGAAGTTCGATAGAATATATGGGACTGGATACTGCTGTCCGGCTGGGAAGATCGGCTCTTGAAAGTTACGGCATAGAAGGATGGATTCATCTTGATCATGGTGATTCAGCAGAACTGGCATTAAAATGTCTTGAAGCCGGTTTTGATTCAGTAATGATCGATGCTAGCGAAAAACCGTTTGAAGAGAATGTTGCACTAACTGCTCAGGTTGTAAAATATGCCTCAAAATTCGGAGCAAATGTAGAGGCTGAACTTGGGTATGTTGCCAAGCTCGGTCAGTTACATGACCAGTCAGGTTTTACCCAACCCGAAGAAGCAAAATTATTCGTAAAGGAAACGGGTGTCGATGCCCTGGCAGTTGCAATAGGCTCGGCTCATGGATTTTACAAAGATGAGCCGAAACTGGATCTTGAACGGCTGTCAGCAATAAGTCAGGTGACGGACGCCTCCCTGGTCTTGCACGGCGGATCCGGTATTCCTGCCAATGTATTAAGAGATGCTGTTAAACGTGGTATATGCAAAATCAATATTGCCACCGAAATAAAGAACATTTTCATGGGTACACTTGCCGGATTAATGAAGGAAACAACAGAAATAGATCTGAGAAAAGTCTTTCCGCCGGCAATTGATGCGGTGAACCTTCTTGTCCAGGAAAAACTCGATATTGTAAAGGGTTAATTTTAAACCAGCGTCCTCCAGGCGCGGTCTTTTCCTGGCGGGGCTTTCCCGAAAGGCATGTGCGATAAAAAAATTCGTGGTGCGAAGTAAAAATCGGAGTTAAAGCCACCTCCTCCGGTAGTGGATAATCCGATTTTAGTGAATTTTTTACCCGACCCGAATTCTCGATCAGTGATCCTGTTTTTTGTCAGGATGCAATCAGGACCTTGATATTCATGTTTTCAAGCTTCCTTTTTATATCCTCAGGTATATACTGATCGGTAACAACTACATCTACACTTTCAAGCGGGCAAATAAACGCGAGGCTCTTACGCTGGAATTTACTTGAATCGGTTACCACTATCAATTGCTTTGACATTTTGATCATGGTTCTGTTAAGATGGGCCTCTTCAGGATTGGGTGTTGAAAGACCATAATCTATATCAAATCCATCTACAGCAAGGAAGAGTTTATCGCAGTAATACTTCCTGAAGCTTTCATCTGACTGTGCTCCAATCAATGAAAAAGATTTCTTTCTCAAATAACCTCCGGGAACCAGAATTCTCAGATTATCATATTCTCCAAGCAGTGCAGCTATATTTATAGCATTGGTTATCACGGTGAGATCCTTGAACATAGTCAGGTTTCTGGCTACCTCCAGGATTGTGGTTCCAGAATCAAGTAAAATGGTATCGTTATCTTCAATTAGTCCTGCGGCTAACTTACCAATCAATTGCTTCTCTTTGAAGAACTTCTTCTTCTTGTCAGAAAATTCATAATCTATTCCGACTCTCATTGCCTTAAGAGCTCCGCCTCTTGCCCTGATCAGCATGTTTTTCTTTTCAAGATTATCCAGATCTTTCCTGATGGTAACATCGCTAACACTGAATAATTTACTAAGGTCATAGATGTTAACCTGTCCTTTTGAATTGATAATGTCAAGTATCCTGGCTCTTCTTTGTACAGTTGACTTTCCGTTGATGTTGTCCAGTTCCATGATTTTATGTGGTTTAAGGTTTACAATGGTTAAAATCATTAGTGTCCGGTTGACTTTAAAAAATGTATATAGGTTAAAATACTAAT
>SLGC01000005.1 GCA_007123885.1 Bacteroidales bacterium
AGCCCGCTGATTGCCGTATGGCTGCCTAATGTGATTTATGCCCTGATTGCCTGGATAATATACCGGCTAGCGCCGAAATAATATGTCCCCCGGTGGAATGTCCCTGCAAAACACAATATCCACAAGTTTTCTTTCTGCTGTTGCAGTACGGTTTTCTTGGTGGAACGCCCCTGCGAAACACAATATCCACAAGCATATTTACGTCATTTAATAGTTTTTCTGTGAAACTCTATCAGGCTTCGGCAGGTAAACAGCATAAAAAGCTATAGGAATAACGACAGGCTTTAGCTTATAAAAGGTGCCGGCGGGATTAAACAGGCCTGATTTTTGCATATTTTCAGGTGCAGGCTTATTTTCGCATGGTAAACATCATTTCGATTTTCTCAGATAGTAACATGAAAAATGCAGGATTAAAAATACTTGACCGCTATATAATAAAGAAGTTCCTGGGAACATTCTTTTATTCCATACTTCTTATTGTAAGTATCGCGGTAATTTTTGACCTTGCCGAGAAACTTGACAATTTCATGGAACGGGAAGCTCCGTTCAGAGCGGTTATCTTTGATTATTACCTGAATTTCATCCCCTATTTCGCCGTCCTGTTCAGTCCCCTGTTTACATTTATTTCAGTTATATACTTCACATCCAGGATGGCTTACAATACTGAAATAATCGCAATTCTCAGCAGCGGTGTCAGTTTCAGGCGCCTTCTCCGCCCATATTTCATCTCTGCCTGCATTATAGCCGCCTTCTCCTTTTTGATGAGTGATATTGTACTGCCAGGATCAAATGAGAAGAGGCTGGATTTCGAAGAAAGATACTACAGGCGGCAGGCCCCGAGGACGAATATCAGAGACTTGCACAAGCAGATCATGCCGGGAGTTTACATATATTTTTCGAGCTTTGTTCATACTTCCAATATTGCCTACTATTTTTCCATAGAAGAGTTTGACGGGAACAGGCTGGTATCAAAAACCACATCTGATTATGCAACCTATGACAGCACCTCGAATAAATGGACCCTGCGCCAGTATGTGACCAGGCATTATGATGAAGACGGTCAACAAACAATTGAACGGGGAACCAGCATAGATACCACCCTTAACGTACATCCTTCAGAGTTCAACCGCCGTGAAAGCATAGTGGAGACTATGAGCGTCCGGCAGATCGGCGAATTTATAGAAAAGCAGAGGATGCAGGGGGCCGATAATATTGACTATTTTCTTATTGAACGCTACAGCCGCATTGCATTTCCTTTCTCAACCTTCATTCTCACCCTTATAGGCATGTCACTCTCATCCAGAAAAGTGCGGGGCGGTATCGGGTTTCATATAGGACTGGGACTGCTGCTCAGCTTTTCGTATATTCTTTTCATGCGCTTCAGCACAATGTTTGCGGTAAGCGGCCTTCTGAGCCCGTTGATTGCCGTATGGCTGCCTAATCTGCTTTACGCCCTGATTGCACTGGTAATCTACCGGTTGGCGCCGAAATGACTCGTTGTTTCCTTTAGACAGAAAGCATATTGCATCCATGTCTGTATATGATACGGGCAATAAAAATTCCATGTTCTTCCGGTTTAATAATCAAGCTATTAATTGCCCCGGTCGGGTTGTATGCATATGAAAAATTTTTTTAATATGTTTTGATTTTGTAATGTTGTACTCGAAAAAAACCGATGGGAATTTCATTAATATCATTATTGAAAGGACCCATTCCACATGTGTTCATTAATCTAACATTCATTCTATGGGATTAAAGAGAAAGATCCTTGAACTGCATAAGAAGAGGGAAGAGGTACTGAAAGGCGGAGGTGACAAAGCTATTGAAAAGCAAGCTGCAATGGGTAAAATGACTGCCCGCGAACGGATTATCTCGCTGTGTGATCCTGATTCTTTCCATGAATATGATCTGTTCGTTGAGCATGAAGCCAGAGATTTTGATATGGATAAAAAGATCCTTCATGGTGATGGAGTGATCATAGGAACCGGAACAATATACGGAAAACCGGTGTGTATTTTTGCCCAGGATTTTACTGTTGCAGGCGGTTCACTCGGACTGATGCATGCGCGGAAGATCACAAAGATAATGGACCATGCCCTTAAAATGAAAGTTCCCCTGATAGGCATAAATGATTCCGGAGGTGCCAGGATACAGGAAGGTGTAAATTCATTGGCCGGCTATGGGGAAATATTCTTCCGGAATACACTATCATCCGGGGTTATACCCCAGATATCGGTCATACTGGGCCCCTGCGCCGGTGGTGCCGTCTACTCACCGGCGCTGACTGATTTTGTTTTTGTTGTCGACAAAATTTCAAAGATGTTCATTACAGGTCCTGAGGTGATACGAACCGTCCTTGGCGAGGAAATCTCCATGGAAGACCTGGGAGGCGCACGGGTTCACAGCGAAATTACCGGTAATGCCCATTTCTTTTCAAAAAGCGAGATTGAATGCTTTGACCAGATAAAGAAACTGGTATCCTTCATTCCGCGCAACAATATGGGTAAAGCAAAGAAGTTCGCACCAAAGGAGCCGAGGCCGGAATACAGGATATCCGATATAGTTCCGGGCGATCCCAAACAGCCCTATGATGTCAGGGACGTGATCAGGGCAATTGCTGATGATTCAGACTTCTTCGAAATCCAGGAGTTGTGGGCTGCAAATATAGTGATAGGCTTCGGCCGCATGAACGGCGATACCATTGGGTTTGTCGCCAACCAGCCCCTTGTACTTGCAGGGGTGCTTGATGTTGATTCCTCTGACAAGGCGGCGAGATTTATCCGCTACTGCAATGCGTTCAATATTCCTATCATTACCCTTGTTGACCTTCCCGGATATCTTCCCGGAATTGACCAGGAACATGCCGGTGTTATACGGCATGGTGCAAAGGTATTATATGCCTACAGCGAGGCAACTGTACCCAAGATGACCGTAATTCTGCGAAAGGCCTACGGCGGTGGATATATTGCCATGAGTTCCAGGCATCTGAGGGCAGATTTTGTGTTTGCATGGCCGACTGCTGAAATTGCGGTCATGGGTCCTGAAGGAGCTGCCAACATCATATTCAGAAAAGAGATCATGAGTGCAGAGGATCCTGAAAAAATGCGGAAGCAGAAAGTGAAGGAATACAAGGAAAAATTTGCCAATCCGTATGTTGCAGCTGCCCGTGGATATGTCGATTCTGTAATTGAACCTGAGGAAACCAGGAAACTGCTGTTGCATGCCATCGAGTTGTCGGTAAACAAATCGGTATTCCTTCCCCAGAAAAAACATGGTATACCCCCTTTCTGACACTACAGGCTGCAGCCTGTAATTAACCGTGGACTCAGCTATCACGTAAGGCCTGCGGGTTGTGTTTGATAAATCCTAAATTGATTTATATGAAAAAAAATGGTTGCAATGATAAAAAAATCAGATACAAATCACTGTATGTAGACGGTATAAAATACAGGACAACGTTCAGCAGGAAGTATGAAACAAGGAAATACTATTCCAGGCCCGAAAAAACCAAGATATATTCCTTTATTCCCGGAACAATTTTGAAAATAGATGTATCGGAAGGACAGTGTGTAAATAAAGGGGACAGCCTCTTTGTTCTGGATGCCATGAAAATGGAAAATGTAATCATCAGCCCTATGGAAGGCGTGATCAAGAAAGTCTACATGAAGGTTGGTGAGAGGGTCTCCAAAGGAATGCTGATGATGGAACTGGGATATTCATGAGAGTAAGGGGTCAGTCATCTTAGCCCCCACCAATGCAGCCCGGTTTCGCCATGTTAAGCATTCCCGGGCATTCCATTCCCCATTCATTGATCTCCGGTATGTCTTTGCTCCTGCCATCCAATAGCTTCAACCTGATTCAATTTAATTGAATATCAATCAAAACAGACAATCTGCCAATTTTATCTGACCAATCATGTAATTATTTATGATATTTTGAAATTACCGGACACTGACAATATCATGGATTAATTTAAAATTTCCTGGCTCTTGTATAGAAATAAATATTAATTTTGATTAAATTCTTTTTGGAACAGTTATGTCCTGAAATGATCATCGCAGTTCATCAGACCAATTAAGCAAAAACCATAAGGCTGGTAACTCAAATTAAAATATTTACTGATGCAACCAATACTTAAACCTGCAAACAAGAGTGGACGAAGAAAATTCCTCCATGATCTGTCCGCGCTGGCAGCTTTGGGGCTGCTCGGTTTCACAAGTGACGGAGATGCTGGGGGCCGGTCCCCTGCCACAGGGCAGCCCGCCACTGCAATGCCCTCAATTTCTCTTGGTCCGCACCGCATAAGCCGCCTGATATGTGGTTCAAACCCGTTCAGTGGCTATTCCTACATGGGCCACCACACCAACCAGCAAATGAGAGAATATTTTACCACCGAACGTATAATTGAAGTTCTGGATGAATGTGAACAGGCCGGCATCACAGTACATCAGGGTTCCGGTGCGGCAGGGTATCTTGGCCCACTGCATGATAGCGGCTCAGGGATGCGGTTGATCCTCCTTCAAAGTTCACGCGACGAGATCAGCAAGATTAAAGATCTACCCAACCTGACAGGACTTTCCCACCATGGCGGTGTAACAGACCGGTTGCTTGCCGAAGGAAAATTTGAACTGGTACACGATTATGTGAAGGAGGTCAGGGATAACGGCCTGCTTGCCGGTGTCTCTGCCCATAATCCGGATTGCATAAAGCGTATAGCAGATGAGGGTTGGGAAGTGGATTTCTTCATGTGCAGTTTCTACTTTCTGACACGCGGGCGTTTCATTTCGGACGACTCGCCTACCCTGGATGTCGTAGGAACCTGGTTTGGCAGGGAGGATCCGGAAATCATGACAAAGGTAATCAGGCAGGTCAGCCAGCCATGCCTGGCATTCAAGATACTCGGCGGAGGGCGCCATTGTTCGAACCAGAATAGCGTCCGCGCTGCATTCCGGTTCGCATTTGAAAATATCAAGCCAACTGACGGTGTTATCGTAGGGATGTTCCCCTGGCAATTCGACGAAGTCACAGCCAATACAGAATACACCGCCGAGCTTGGGCGTTTGTAGCCCTGCTGCAGGCCTTGCAATAAGATCTTTACAGGATCCCTTCCCAGGTGAACATCCCTGGAAATTTATGTTTCAGGTCGGTTAAGCCGGCCTTTTGATCAAACAACCCGAAAACAGCCGATCCGCTTCCAGTCATCGATGCATATAATGCCCCGAGTGTCAGGAGCTTATTTCTGATTTTCCTGATTACAGGATATTCCTTAAAAACGACCGCTTCGAAATCATTCGTCAGCCTGCCCTGCCAGTTCCCCGGATTAGCTTTTATTATATCCTCTACCGGTTCGGGATGCTTCATAATTCTTATATTGCTATAGGCCCATCCGGTATTGACAGATATTCCCGGAAAGACCAGCAGAATAAGCATACCTGAAAGGTCGATTCCTGCAGGTTTAAGTATCTCTCCCCGTCCGGTTGCAATCGATGGTTTGCCGGACAGGAAAAAAGGACAGTCACTGCCAATTCCTCCGGCGATAGATGCGAGTTCATCACCGGATATCTTTAAGCTGAAATATTCGCTCAATCCTTTGAGTACAAAGGCAGCATCAGAAGATCCTCCTCCAAGGCCCGCCCCTGATGGTATGATCTTATGAATATGGATGGAAACAGCAGGCAAAGAACGAATTTTATTGATCTCGCTCCAGGCTGTCACACAAAGATTTTCCCCCGGATCCACATCAATCCGGTCTCCTGTGTTTATCAGCTTATAATCGCCCGGGGCGCCCTCAAAAGGAGTGATCTCCAGAATATCTGACAGAGTGACAGGATAAAAAACAGTTTCTATATTGTGAAAACCATCTTTTCTTTTTCCTTTAATCTGCAATCCGATATTAATTTTTGCATTTGGAAAACAAATCATATATCTCCGCTTATTAAGTTCAGTTGTTAATTAAAACCGCGCCGGCAAAATAACTTTTAACAAATTTACTTTTTTTTCAACATCATAATTGTTTATAAAGAATTCGCTGATTTTTATCCGGGTGTATCTTTAATTTATAACTTTGAATCCCCGCAATAAAAATAATTCGGTAATGGAAAAACCTCAGGGTACAAAACGGAAT
>SLGC01000286.1 GCA_007123885.1 Bacteroidales bacterium
CAAAAACTATAAACCCTTTCTTAACAAGGTTCAGGATCATTACCTGGTATGGTTCGCTCCTGAAGGAGTTCTGGTAATGACCGCTGACGTAAAGAATGGTAGGCTTTCTCCCCCTGCCGCCGTCAGGAATATAAAGCATCCCCGTGACCGGGAAGCCGGGCATTGATTCATATATTACCTTTTCCATACTGTAACCGTCTTTGCGGACAGTGCCGGTTACCCTGGCATTAAGAGGTGCCCTGTCGGGGAAGGGTCCGACTATTTCCATCAGGACCTCGCGTACCTTTTGCCGGCGATTTTCCCAGTCAGCCCTGGTTGTTAGCCGCGCAATCTCACTATCCCTTGCATCAAGATATGCAAAGGCCTGCCGGTTAAGGTGACGGATAAGCATATTGTCCCCGTCCGACCACTCTATGCACCTGCTGAGAACATTCAGGTTTTACTGTTGGGCAGTAAGGATAATGGGACTGCAAAAAAAATAAGGAATAGAAAAGTTATCAAATACCTGGGTGATCTGGAAGACGTCATTTTGAAATTGTTTTTATCATTAAAGACCAATACACCAACCATCAGATGCGGACCAAAGCCCTCCCCTGACCGTGTGAATTTTTTTGAAATATAATAAAATTACCGAAGATTAAGGGATAAAGTGAACTGATGTTTGGTGATATCAATAACTGATAATCAGGTCAACGAAAATAATCCTGCTTCACCGTCATGTGCACGGTTGAGTTCGTTCCTGCCGCTTCCACACGCCAGCTATCCGGATCTTTCCACAACACCAGATCATCGCCTACACGTACGGCTATGCCGCCGCGTGCCTCCAGCAGTTTAGCTTTTATTACCGTCTGATCCAGTGTATTCCGGTTCTCAATGTCCTGAATCGTGATCTCCCGGCGCTCCGTGGTTGGTGGTTCAGGGTGTGCAGCGGGCATACCTGATATGCGGTCGACCTTCATAACCGTCACAAATCGCTGTGAAGTTGCCGGGCGTGTAGTCGAGGCTGTCAAGTGAAACTGATTCCGAAAACGTTCAGGATGCTCAACCTGTGGGGTGAATCCTGTATGCTGACTGAAGTCAATGGAGCCCGGTGTCAGAAAGCGGGTAGTCAATCGCACATTGCCGGATCTATTTACCACTATCTGAGCGGACCGGTCGACCTGCATTTCGGTCGGGCTGTGTAAAAGCCACTGGAAGGTAGAGACATTGTCCTTTGTTTCCAGATCATCGATGATCACGAAATAGTCGGGACGGACAAACAGCACATGCCGGTCAAATCGCTCCAGGCGATTTATATAGGCTTCGCTTGCATCTCCCATGGTGTATACATACCCACCCTGTTCTTCATACGCCACTATACGTCCGAACGGGAAAGGATCCCTTATAACCTGCCCCTCGCCGTCAACCAATAGGCTGTTATGGGCATACGTACTCCACATCCATTGACTGTGATGCGGCGATCCATGCAGTTGCCTTGAACCGGTACTGATGGCGAGCGGTTCACCGAAGGCTTCAATTACAAACGCATTCTGGGCAGGGAAGTTATGGCTGAAAGCCCCGATCGGATCGCTCCGGAACAGCATCATGACATTATCATCAGGATCGCTCATATTGCTGTGCATGGCCACGATGCCGACATCTTTAAATGCCCGGGACTGAGGCAGGTCGTCCGGAGGGCTTGCCGGTAGATCCGGATCATAATGGAGCAGTGCATCACGTCCGGTCGGAGTGGCATTGCTTGTTTCGGCATGCCATCGGAAATACGGGTTCTGATACAGACTCGAAAGGGCGTACATCAGCCGGCCGTGTGCTTCTCCTACCGGGCCTGCCTGACCGTCACCAAAAGCCCGGGTAGGCCGGTTCGGATAGGCGGCATAAAGACCGAACCAGCCGGTATTCTGAAAAAACGGCTTTTCTTTTATCGGTATGCCATAGCGGTCCAGTTCTGCGACGGCCCTGATCATACGTTGGATATAACTGCCCCAGTAGCTGATGCCCTGGTGCCAGCCGCCATCGGAATACCCCCAGGGCGGATAAGTGCTCCACATAAGTTTCATGGTGTAATCAAGCCAGTCGGCAACTTCAGGGACGTCATGAGCCAGGACTATGCTTCCTTCCAGCACAAAACCCATCATCCGGTTTTGATGACTCGAATAAGGCCTGGTCTCCATGGGGCGGGAGCGGTGTACATCGTAGCTTATCTGCTTCATCCGGCTGGCCAGCACCCGTTTGCATTTCTCCTGCTCCTCCTCGCTCAACGCATCATAGATCCAGTCAAATACCGGGGTTGCATTTTCGGCAATATCCATCCCCAGTTCAGCCGGCGGTATCGCACGAGAAGGCCCTTCGACGTCCCAGGTCATGAAATGCAGCAGACGGCGCCGGGCCTCGGCAGCAAAACGCTCGTCTCCAGTGTAGACATAGGCCAGTGCACTGGTTACCATACGCTGGGTATAAGGACGCATCGAGCGCCAGGCATTGACATAGGCCATGTTCGGGTCATCGTATTCTTCCCAGGGATCGGGCTCTTCAAAAAGAGATTCGTTAATTGCGAGGATCTCTTCAGCCTCCTTGATGACCTCTCCTGTAAACGGAGAAAATCGTCCCTGTGTGTCCGAACGAATCTCTTCTACCTGTTCCGGCGTAAAGCCCAGTCGCGGACGGTGCCGGGGAATTCGTTCAATAACCTCTTCAGCCGGGATGAAAGGAAACGGTGTGGCCGTCTCCGGTATTTCGTAGCGGCGCTTGCGGCTGAAATGATCCCGTTCACCGTCGTTATAACCATAGCGCCAGTACCATGTGCCCGGCTCCATCAGCTCCGTCGGGACATGTACGGTAATATCCAGATCCCGGACAGTAACCGTTTCCACAGGATCAAACGTTTGGGATTGGGAATACTGAAGGATGTACCGATCAGCACGGTCGTCAGGAAGCCAGATAAAAGCCGAAGGATTGGTCGATGACCGGTGCCCGTGAGCCGGGTAGTAATCCACTTCGGAATTCTGGCCGGAAACCAGAGGTGGCCGGTCAAGTCCCTGTCCTTTCAAAATTTTGGGCAAGAGTAACCCGCTCAGAAGCAGTAAATACAAAATCAGAAGTGATTTTATTAAATGTGGAAACCTGACCTGATCTTTAGATCCTTCTTTAAGCTGAGTTTCAAAATTTAGCATGTCTGTATCTATTACATTTTTTCCTTCATATGGTTAAATTGGGACCACGCCAGCCCGACCAGTCAGTTTTGAGCATGAGTATCCCGCAAAAAAATGATAATCCAAAATAATATTATATGGCTTAAGAATTTTGAGTAATTCATTCAACTCATATTTACTGGTTTCTTTCTTTGACTATTTTTGTCAACCAGTCATTCACCATCTGCTGATATTCCGGAGTATAGCGATTAAAATCGTTGGGGCTGTTTAAAACCAGGTTCTCCCTTTTACCGTAAAGATCGAAAATTCTGGCAGCTTCACGATAACAAATCTCCACATCTTCATAAAACCAGTCCTGATCCAGCCTGGGGGCCAAAATAAAAACCTGTCGTGGTGCAATAAGTGCAAGAACTTCATGAAAGTCATAGGGAATTCGTTTCTCATTACCCAGGAACAATCCCAGGCGCGGAATTGTGGGCCGCAGATGAGAGTATCTTTTAATCCCTTCTGTTTGATTTCCATGAACATCCCTTCGCATTGAACCAAAGCCGCAGGTCGAGGCAACGGCTTTAATCCTCTCATCAAAGACCGCTGAGTACAGACCAACCGTCCCACCAAGAGAATATCCGGCAACCATAATATTATCTGAATCAGCAAAGTCAAGAAGGCTGACTGCATCAATAATTTTGCTTACATCCTGGATCATAACTCCTAATGCTGATAAATTCGGGTTTTCCTCGTAAAATTCGATACCGCTATCCCGGTTCCGGTGTGCATATCCGAATTGATTGAATTCCACTGCCAGAAATCCTTTTTGAGCCAGCCGCTCACCGGGGGTTGACCTGTACAGATAGCCTCTGGACCAATCATAGCCACCGGCATCAAGATATGCATGCAGATAAATAACAACAGGTAGTTCGCCACTCCTGTCGGCTGGATAAGTAATGTGAGCATAGAGTTTGTCATCAATGGGTATCTCGGCTTTTATAAAATCCCCCCTGAAGGTTCTCTCATTTTCAGGAGAGACCTTTTCAATCTTGTCATACGCCGGCAAATCTCCAATAGTCCAATTGATCTGTTCCCTGACATGATCTGCCTTCAATTCCCACCCGGCCGTATTACCTGTCTCTTCACCGTTTGGCATTAAAAGAATATCATTCATATCCCTTTCGGGGAATTCATCCGGGTTTAATTCTTCACCTGTAAGGTTTTTCCAGTCATCGAAAGAATAGGTATATATCAGATCTTCTTCCCATGAAAATGGTTTTCGTCCAAACTGCATATCCAGCCAATCCAGTTGGTCTTCTACCATAGCAGGTGTTACCGTATGACCTCCGGGAACAGGATAAAAACCTAAATTATCCTCCTTGCCCAATAACTTATATACTTCCTTCACCGCCAGGTAACTTTGCTGATCGCCCCAGGGTTGTCCTACATGATCACGCTCACCCGTTCCCATCAAGGTAGGTATTGGCGCAACCAGGGCCTGTAAAAAATGACCGTCGAAAGGCAATTTATTCGTCCTGCCCATAAAGAACCTCATTCGTTGATTATTCCAATAGGGAAACCGGCGTGTACTGTTTTCAAGATGCTCCCCTCCGTATTTTTCAGTTGTGTATCTCCATAGGTTATAAGACCCGGCAGCTGTTCCGGGGTGACTGTTAATGAATGCACCTACCCTCTCCCTGTCCATCAAAACAGCGATCATTGCTTGCTTGGCTCCACGGGAATGGCCGGCCTGAACAATTTTAGACTTATCAACATCATCTCTCGAATATAACATATCCACACATCTTGCTGCAGCAAAGCCCCACCATTCCAACTGGTTGCATTCATAATCAGTATAGACAGCGGCAATATAATCCGAATCCAGCCTGCTGAACCGGGCAACAATATATCCACGTTCGAGTCGTGGAAGATCACGATCCATATTCACCGGGCCGGGCTCTATTATTGCCGGAAACGGTCCCTCCCCTTTTGGAATAAATAATTCCACGTTCAGGATTGCCAGGGTCTGGTGCGAACGGTCCCTCCGATTTTCAGGTGTAAGTCCGGCGCTATAAGATTGAGTTTTCTGAGCATACTCAACCAGGTTGACTGAAGGACCAAACCATAACTGAACATTTTGTTTTATGTACACATCCGTCTCTTCAGCTATTGGTTCCTGGTACTTTATTGCTATTTTTTCCGGATGAGGAGGCCAGTCCCCTAAATTGTATTCCTGCAGGATACTCAATATTTCCTCTCTTCTGGCCAGCCATTCGTTAGAATCGGTAACCGGATCACCATTTTCAAACCTGAGCAGTTCGGGAGGAAAGGCATTTGCCGGAAGCTGATCGAAATCGGGAGGCAATTCGCCGGTTCTGCGTAACCAGCTTTCCCAGATCGGGTGCTCAACAGGAGCCTCTCCATCAATATTGGATCTGAATGTCTCAAGAAGGTGATCCAAGGTATTTTCTCTTTTTTCCTTATCATTATTAATTCGATCCGCACAACCGGCAAAAAGAATAAGAATTGATAGTAGAGCTGAAATGAATGATATTCTTTCTGTTTTCATATTTCCAGTGTCATGTCAATTATGAATTTACGGATATAGACGATGCAGTTTTACTCTTGCCTGATCAGTTGTGAACTGCCATTTTATTGGCCTTTTTGTTGTTTCTTTAATTCTGCCAGGCTTTTACTTCTGCTTTGACCATATTTATCTTATCAATTCTTTCATTTAAACATTGTTTGGTTAATACGCTAAGTTCAATTTCTGCCATATTCAGGTTTGGTTGATTTCAGTTTAATTTAACAAGTAATAATATCAGGCTAATGCAGCTCTGGCAACCCTGATTGCATTCCCCCCCAGAATTTTTTGAATATCATAGTCAGAATAGCCCATTTGGATCATACCAACAGTAAATAACGGCCAATTTGTCCAGGCCATGCTTTGTCTCATTTCTTGAGTAGTATTAAAAGGCTCATCGGG